>JAGMDF010000115.1 GCA_023128825.1 Caldifarciminota bacterium
TTGAGGAGGTACGGGTCCTTCACAATAAGCGTCCCCTCCTCCGCAAGCACTGCCACATCTGTTTCCGTGTCTGTGTATGTCTGCAAAGCGATCGGTGCTGTGACGGCAGCTCGTTCGGCCTCCTGGGGCCGCGGGATGCCACCGACGCCGGGATCCGCGAAGTGATACACTCTCTCTTCCGACGCAAACCAGATATCGTCATCCGTAAAGTGAATCGGGGGCTGGGTTACAGGGATCTTGTCGCTGTCGGTGATTTTCCAACGAAGGTCACCGGAATAGGCGTCAAACGCGAACAGACCTACGTCCGTGCTGAAGACTACGAACACGGGATTGCCGTCCGCATCGGTGACAACGTCGGGTTGGTGCAGAATAAAGTCCTCGGCGTCTTCGCTTGGAATTGGAATCTGATCAGGTTGAGACCAGATAGTCTCGAAGTTATCCGGGACCAAGGGGTTTTTCGCCGCATTATCCCGCAGCCCATAGACCCACCCGTCGTGTGTGGCAATGTAGAGAAGGATTACGCCCTGTGGATCTTTCACCGCGGTGAATGCAAGTATCTCTGCAGCGGGGTCCGGTGGCTTCCAAGCAACCACCTCGCCTTCCTCATCGGTCCAACGCGAGTATTGTTTTTTGATGTAATAGTTGATGACCTTGTTCACAGCAATGGCATGCGAATAAAGGAGGCTTTTAGGTTCAGTCTGCGTAGTTTCTACATGGAACACCACAAGCTCCCCATTGGTGACTAGATCTTTCCCTTCTCTGTAAGTAGTCCATGTTGGAACCACAACGGGAGATAGGGTGACGTCCGTCCCCGTATTTCCGGATGAAGCTCCTGCCGGCTCTGGGAATGTCCACAGGTCGACCCAGGAATACACAGTCAAAGACTCATCCGTGCTTGGGAGGTACACCGGCGGACTTGTAGGACTCGTAACATCCTTCTGGTCGGTCGCCTGAATCCTCAGCTGAATCTTCTTGGGCTCTCCCACACGCACTCCCTCAAAGTCAAATGGGAACTGGAGAAACAACCTGAGCTGGCCCTTTTCTCCCGGTCCGATTGAGCCGGGCGCTAATCCCAGAACCGTGCACCCTTCGACGAGTTCTTCAAATGTGTCTTTGTGTTCCGTCTTGTATTCGCACTTCAGATTGAAGGTATCGCCGCTAGCGATGTTCTCTGTGCCAAGATTGACGATGTAGAATCGCTTTTCTCTCGATAGCCTGTATGATAATTTCGAAAAGTCACCCGATGGCATTCTGGCCACTTCATCACCCATGAGGTACTGGCTCATCACTACGTTTCCCTGCTTATCGGCCACCGGCACACCGCGGCTGTTCAGAATGAACTGGAAGTACTTGCCCTCCTGGAGGACCTTGAGAGTAGTCTCGTCTTCGCTGACGCTAGTCTCGAACTCACCGACTGCCAAGATATTGTAGTAGCCCGGTTCCATGTTGGCGGGATCCCACTCGACAGCAGCCTTGCGGAATTCCCCTTTCACCCCACGCAACCCCGGGATGCTCGCTTGGCCGATCAGGCCGGTCTCTCTGGTACTACGATTCTCGAAGAAAAAACGAACCGCTAGCTCTTCTTCAACAGCTGTGCCATCGACCTTCGGCCTGAGAACGGCAAGGATTTTCACCACATCTCCAACCACGGCCGTGCCCACAGGAATCTGATGCTGTGATGTGACCTCTATTTCGATCTTGTCCAGGATGGCGTTTGCCGCGTTTCCCGCCTGACTAAGACAGACAAAGAGAATTCCTACAATGAAAAGCAAGCCTAGAACACACCGCGCGCGCTTCGCCCTACGCATAGCCCACCTCACTCCTTCTACCTCCTTGTTCCAGCACCAGTCACCTACGTGTCACAGTAACCTTCCTTCCCTTGTTCGGAACACCGCATCACCGCTTGCACCCACTCCTCCCGCGTGGAGCGCCTCTAGCGGATTTCTTCGAGTGTTCTGGGCGTTGTGTCCCCTACAGGGGCAGTCGGAAGAGAACCGCAATCTTTTTCGGATAGAAGAACCCAATGAATTCCTCCCGAAGTGGTAGGTCCTCCGCGGGCCCACTTTCGTTGTATAGCAGTAACCGATCCTCTTCATCCCCCTCGTTTTGGAAGACGTCGGCTGCCGGCAGATCAAACACCTCTACGCGGTAATAGAGCCTATCGATGTCGATTGACCACTCGTTGCGCAAGGTGCTCATTGCTTCATCTCGAAAGTCCACTCGATCCACGCTGTCAACTGGCTTGCCTTCGAGCACCCCGAGAGCCAAATCGAGTCTCTCGAGATCCTCGTCTCTTAGCTCTATGAGCAAACCGAACAATTCATCGATGATGGAGCCCTCGAAGGGTTCGTCAATCGCTCGTTGAATCCCCACACCAAGTCTGCCGACCATCAAGCCTATGCCCGGAGGGGCAGCTTCCCGCTCGTCCCGGGAGGACGAAACCCTAAAGACCCCCAGCTCTTCCCCCATCTCGAGGTTAAGGACCATTATATAGAGCTTGGGACTGAGGCTGATGCCTGCCTGCTCCAACTCCCCCCTGGGATCCTCCAGGAACGCCTGCCGTGCGTCCCTTGCCTCTTCCTGAGTCAAACCAGCTACGAAAGCGTTCAGAGCCTCATAATCAATGTCAGTGTCCAAGTAAACAATGAACTTCTCGATAGTTGTGAGGCCGCGCTGGTTTCCGAGAACTCTCTGCGCCAACGGCATCGTGCAGAAAACCGCCAGCATAAGCATAATTCCCGCACCCTTGAGTATCCTCGCCATATCACAACGGTGCTTCTTCATATATTTGTCCTCCTTACCGCCAGTATACCTGATTAAGCTGTAGTTGTGAAGCCTTCGTCGAATGTTCATCTCCGCCTCCTTTTCTACTCCTCTTCCCACCATCTTGTAACCCGCACTGCTTTCTTCACCTAACTTACACACCACCACTGGATTGGGTTTCGAAAGAACGCAACGATCGGACACAACATACAACCTAGTGATATGACTCAGAGCTAAACCCTCCGTCTCCAGCAAAAACTCGACTTTGAGTGCGTGAGCCGGCTCTCTCAAAGTGTAGCTTGACTGAGTACACGCCCTGCTCGTGACGTGGGATGAAAATCTCTCAGCTCACCGGCCTGACTCGATGACCAACCTTAATCGGAGAGTTAAGTTTCGTAACCGTGCAGTAGGAGCGGTCGGTCGAAAGCACTTGCGCTACCTTAACCTCTGCGATCACCTCCTCAATTACTGTATGAGACTCTATGAGGTAGGGCTGGACAACCTCGAATCGATCGCCAGCCCGAATGCCATCTGCCTCGCCCAGGGAGATAAGTACCAATCGCTCTTTCGCAGCCTTTACTTCTCCGCGCAGCGACTCTGCGTGCCCGTTCAAGGATACTTTTTCCAGCAATGCGTGGTCTCCCCGAATTAGCGGACATTGGGACCTCTCCTCTTTCATTGTGTCTTTCACGTAGGCAGGAACTTCTCTGACCAGGTACTCGTTAAGTTCCTCAATTGTCACCCGACCGTCGCTGTTTAGGTCAGCCTGCGGCGCGTCCACGTCCCCGCTCGCTCCCAGGCCTCGAAGCAGGAAGTACGTGAATACCCCGTGTCCAAGGTTAGGGTCCTCATACGAGACCTCATCCTCTTGTGAGGCAGCCAGGATGAGCCTCCCTTCTCCCACAAAATCTTGGAAGATTCGATTATCGGCGAATGGCGTGATCGCGTCCCCGCGTATAGCGCCGCCGGAGAAGCAGCAATCGAGCACGACGAGCACGTGCTCACTGGCCAAAGACGATAGCCAATCAGCTATCTCGTCGTCACGTATTGCTGTTCCGAAGAGGCTGGTCTTGGAAACATCAAAGGGGAAAAGGTATTCATCGTATTTATCTTCTTCGTCATTATTGTAATCTTTGCCGTATCCACCATGCCCAGCGAAATAAAAGACAACTAGGTCGCCTTCCTCGGTGTTCTTGAGAAGCCACTCGAAGCCTGTCTTGATAGTTCTCTGAGTCGCCTGGCTGCCCAAGAGCTTTCGCACGTTTCTTTCCGAAAAGCCTCCACCATACGGGTTGACGAGGTACTCCGAAAAGGCCCGAGCATCTTCCTCTGCGAATTCAAGGGCTCCTATCCGTTGGTCATCGTATTGGCTGATGCCAACCACTAAAGCCCACTGGTTCTTGAAAAACGGGAGGTTCGCAGGCAGGCTCGTTACGCTGATTGTCCTCTCGAAGCGCGATGACTCTCCGAAATCATCTATTGTCTCGAGGATCACCGTGTAGGTACCAGGTTCGGAGAAGGTCCATCTAGCTTCTTTTCCTTTAACCTCTGAATCACCAATTGACCATAAATATGACACGATCATTCCATCTCGATCGTGCGACGGCGAGGCATCAAACACTACCTCTTCCCCTACTCGTATTTCCTCGCGGTCGACGTTGAAGCACGCTTCGGGAGGAAGATTTTCCCCAACTACCCACGCTTCGGGTAGGGAAAGAGGAGGATTTCTCACAACTACATATTTAGTGACGGTATCTGTCAGTCCACTGTCATCTGTCACTGTTAGGCTAACGGTGAACTCTCTTTTCTGCTCGTATCGATGTGTAGGGGCGCGTTGTGAAGAAGTTGCTCCATCGCCGAAGCTCCATTCCCAGGAGACGATCTCACCGTCCACATCACCGGAGAAATCGAAGAACCTCACATCATCAAGAGTCGAAGGCTCTGCCGGGATGGTGTCAAACCTGGCGTAGGGTAGGCCAGAAGGCGCTTCATCTGCCCCTGTAGGGACCTCAGGGGCAAGGGTGATGTCGGTGGGAGGTGCGGCTGCGGCTTTAGGTAGCGGCACGGTGGAATCCCAGCCTAGGGGAAAAGTAACCATCATCGCGGTCGACTCAGCCCTTCCCCGCAATGCCGCTCCCCCGTGAAACATCGGCCATGGACTGCTTGCAGGCCCAAGGCTGTCGGTCCGAAGGGCGTAAAGGTCATCGGCACCGACATAGATGATGCCATCGGGTCCCATCACTGGCGCAGAGTGGAGACAGGACGTTGAGACGCTCGTTTCGAATTCCCGGCTCTTTGTTCCATCCGAGCTCACAGCCCACAATTTGCCTTCGTAGCTACAAACGTAAACTGTGCCGTCCTCGCCCACAATTGGTGCAGAACCCAAAGGTTCTCCGGTATCGAGAACCCATTGGATGGGACCACTGGGATCAATAGCGTGCAAGTACCCGGTCAACGATCC
>JAGMDF010000116.1 GCA_023128825.1 Caldifarciminota bacterium
TAAATGGTGGCGCCTTCCGGCGTTTGTTTACCTCACAAGATCACTTCGTGCTCTTGCGGGGACCCCGAATTTATTGCTCCTTTTCTCGCATGGCGAGAAAAGATCGCAGAATCACTCTTCCTTGTTCACCGTCATTGCGAGGAGTAACGCCCGATTAGAGCGGTAGGCAATTGCTCCATCATTTTGTAGGGACCCCGGAATACACTCAAATACACCTCCTGAGACTCGTATATCACCTTGACTCAACTCCATCCTTGATTAGTATACATATATAAGGAGGTCATGATGCAGTTTACCCACCTTGTTTCTCTTCTCTTGATAGGAATCTGGTTATCCCCTATTTATGTTCAAGAAACAACCGACGAACCTACCCCAGATGTTTCATCCGAAGAAAAATCTGCTGATACTTTGGAGGAAACTGTCGAAGTGACTGACGAACTGAAAAACAAATCCCAAACAATCTTATATATCGTGAGTGTTGAGGAGTCTCCACCGATTATTGAGGATGACTCAAGCACAGGCATCACCATAACCGGCGAGGAGATAAATCGGATGCCGGTGGACAATATCGAACAAGCGATTGAAAACCTGGTCCCGGGTGTCGTAAACACATCACCCTGGATTGCCCCTTAAGAACTGGTTAGGGAGGATAGAGCCGGATAAGCCAAGTTCAACCTCTTAAAAAGGGATTTCTACGGAATAATCCTTGTGCACAGTTGTATTCCCAAGTGAAACCTGAAACCGAAGGAGGTTGACATGAAAACACTGAGCATCACTTTTAATCCACTGGCGTGGCTCCAATCGTTGGCTCTGGCGCTTCGCAACACCTTTGTGGAACTCGCACAAATCCTGCGCAATCCAAGGTTGTGGATCGGTATCGGAGCCTCCTTGCTTGTTCACGGCGCTATCATCCTGCTTTCCCTTGAATACAACAACAAAGCGGTGGCTGAAGATCCAAACAAGATATGGGAAGTATACATCTCACCAGGCACGGAACACCCGAATGTAACCAAGGTTTTAGGACCTGCCGGGAAACCCGCAGGCATAGAGGAAGGAATTAACCGTCCTATCAAATCAACCGTCGCAGACCAGCTTCAGGCCCTGACCAAAAACACGATTGATCCCACCGACGTCTCGGCACTGGAACCTCACGGAGTTATGGTCCTCGCCAGGCACCAGTTAAGCATAGCCGATATTCTGGAAAGGGAACCACTCGCCGGTATTCGTTCAAAGGGTGGAGTTGTGCTTCCGGGGATTCCTATCCTTGGGGGCCCAATTGACCCGACCAAACACACAGAGATTGTAAGCCCGGTAGTTAAGCCTACCAGTAAGCCTGCCCCTTCCCCGATCAAAGAGCCAATGACTAATAATAAAAATCTATCACCGTTCTCCCTGGAAGGAGAACTCTCACCCGAAGACATAGTCTCTACTTACCTGCCCAGATATCCGAACTTTGCAAAAGCAAAAGGGCTTAACAACGTAGTGATCATTGTAGACTTCTCGGTCAATCCACAAGGCGATGTCTCCCCTACCATGATAATCAGACGCTCAACAGGCTACCCGAATTGGGACGCGGATGTGAAGGCAACTCTTAAACGCTGGAAGTTCACCCCGTCAGAGAAACTCAAGCGCACCGGCCGCATAACCTTCAGATTCGTATTGGATTGATTTATGAGTCGGCCCGTAACACTTCCCGTAACACTTCCCGTAACACCTATCGAATAAAGGCGGTGTCACATAAGACGCCGCCTTATCTGGTTAAAAAGTCCATGGCGATGCGGTCAATGATGACATCCATCTCGTTAACGTTCTCGATCTGGACGCAGGCGTCAAGCACAACCTTTGTAAGCTCAAAGTGACGTCCCAAGCGTCGCAAACCTCAATGCTGTCATAAGGATGTAGCTGGGACTGACCTGCGCCGGCCCACCACATTTTTCTCAGCTCGTGTAAAACTATCAGTCCTCGTCCAGCCGGAAGAGGCGTATCGCGTTCGCGGTCGTCGCCTCTCGTAACTCCTCTGGGTCCATACCACGCACTTCGGCTATCCCTTTCACTACGTCCACCACCAAAGCCGGTTCGTTTCCCTCGTCCTTGTGGTGCTTGGGCGGCGCCAACATGGGAGAGTCCGTCTCCACAAGTATGCGGTCAAGCGGCACGCTGCGAACAAGTTCTGCAAGGGGCTTGGCATAGGTATGGGGACCGCCGAAAGAGATGAAGAAACCCAGTTCAATCGCACGCTGGGCCTGCTTGGGGGTACCGGTAAAGAAATGGATCATCCCTCCCACATCACTCGCCGCCTCTTCATCCAGGATCTTAAGAACGTCGTTGGTGGCTTTACCGTCGTGAATCACAAGGGGAAGGTTAACCTCCCGTGCAATCTGGATGTGCTCGCGCAGTTGATCCTTACGCTTGGCAATATCCGAAGGTTTGCCCTGCCGGTAATCGAGACCGATCTCTCCTATACCTACCACGCGAGGCTCATCCCTGCACAATGTAACCAGACGTTCGAAGGTCTCGGTCATTGAATCGTCAGGATGTGCAGCGGCCAATGCAACGAATACGTTGTCATGTTCTTCTGCCAACTTGAGTGTTTCCTCCCAAATCCGCGGGACCTGCGCGATTGCGATTATAGTCACCCCCAGCTCGGCCGCACGCTCTATGCGTAGCTGAGCCCCTTTGATATCTTCCCTGTCCCTTCCCAAAAGATGCGCATGTGCATCTATGTAACGTATACCAACCACTTATCTCTCCAATCGTTTTTGCCTTCCCGTCCCTTTGATTTCAGATACAAAAACCTGATCAGAGCCATTCTAATGAGGATAACGAAGGTGTCAAGTTGAAAATCAACCGCAGAAAACTACTATCACTGGCTGATAATTCTCAACATAACAGCACCAGAACGCCGCAATCGCATGAGAGGGTCTATAGGATGATTGAGGCAACTTTTGTTCCCTGTTGCCTCATATAAGGATCCACATGACCGAAGGACGACGGTAACGGAGTAATACCAGTTGCCTTACCTAAATTCTACATGAACTGATTAGTTTGTCCAGTTCAGATATTCCTTTACGCCTCGCTGCGTGTGCAAATAGTTCCTTTTGCAGAGGAGTTGTCTCTTTAACTCAGCAGGGTTTAGCTCTCTATACCGCTTACAGAGCTTTTGTTTTAAGCTCTCAGCCGCATCAGGCAACTCAGGCAGACGCCGGTCTGTGCTTTATCAAAACGCCTGTGTTCCTTGCTGTCTATCCTTGTCTTCTCCTTCTTTCGCACTTCCTGATGGCGCCTGGCTACTTCCTTACTCGCAGCTCTCCTTTGGCTTAGCGTTAATGTCATATGACCGTCTCCTTTGCTTGATTATTCTGGGAACGGTCATAGTCTTCCCACGTTCGTGTGGATTTTTGACGAGGCATCTGTTGTTCTTGACATAACCCGGATTCTGTCTAGACTTGAGTATGTCAGCACTGACAAGAGCAATATACCTTGCGTGGAGTAAGTCACGTCTTTCCAGGAAAGAAATCTCGTTCCATGCCGAGTTAACTGGAGCCAAAGATGTGCTTGTACGTCTTGCAGAGCGCGCACCACACACACTATTCTCGCTTTATACCGCGGCGGCTCTGAAGAAAGCCAAAAGGGGACGCAAGATTACTGTGCTTTCGCCGCTGGACGCAGACCTGCTTCTTTCCGGATTCAACGAGATATTCAATGAGCGAATCGATATTGCCGACACACCTTCTCACGGCTCAAAGGCCTTCAAAGCCTTGAAGGAAAGGTTCGCTAAATCCTCCTTCGATTTATTCGTAGATCTTGACCCATTCCCTTTACCTGAGCTTGCCATCCTTTCTGAGGCCAAACTACGCATCACCTACCAGGACAAAGGGCTCTTCCCTTACTTCAATATCATTTTCGCACCGGACAAGGAAGCGGATCTGCACAAACAAGCCCAGTTTATAAGCAAGCATCTTGGGTGCGAAGGGAAAATCACTGAAAGCCTCCCCCGTCCTCAAGTTAACCAACGAAAGGCCAACGAATGGTTAAAGAAATACGGAAATAAAACCCCCTACCTGCTTTCCTCGATCGCCCTCGATGCTGAACGCCTCGGCGGGATGAAGGTCTTCGGAGCCGAGAAATGGATACAAGAAGAGCCGGAGATAAAGGCTGGTTTACTTGCATCGGCTTCTGCCTACATAGGTAAACCGGATCGCTGCTTCGAACTGGCCTGCCTTCTGGAAATACCGTCCGTTATTGCCTTACCAGATACAGCCCACCTCGATCTACCTTCCTTGCCCTTCATCAGGGTAATTACTCATGCCCATAAAGAAACACCTCGGCTTGAGGCAATCGAAGAAGCTCTCGCAAGCCTTTCGCTTTGAACCTGCGTAGATTCATTCAGATATACGCCGTGGCCGGACTCCTGGCCTTAGCTGTATTCTGGGCCTTCTACTCGCAGCGACTCCTCAAAAAACTCGAAGAAGAAACCCTTTTCCGCTCAAGGCTCTATGCAAGCTACATACGCTCCCTGGCATCACCGGAAACCCAGATGCTTCTTGAAAATCTTCTCTTTGAAGAGATAGTGAGTCAGGTGGACTTCCCTGTAGTAATAACGGACAGTGCCGGCAACCCGCAGAGCTTTCGGAACGTCCCTGTCCGCGATACCGTGCCCGAGGCCCTGCCCCGGTTCATACAAAAGCTCGACCGGGAACACGAACCTATCCCAATTCGGGCGGTAATACCTCTTCTGGATTCCCTCAGTCAAGATACCGTCAGGTTAGACACCCTCACATTAAGCGTTCTCCACTACGGGTTGCCTAAATCATGGACCATGCTGCAGTACTTTCCTCTCATTCAGATATCATTCATCGTTCTTTTTGTTATCCTGGGATTCGTATTCATCGTGGCCTCATCACGTCGTGAACAGGAAAAGCTATGGGTGGCTCTTGCACGCGAGACCGCCCATCAACTGGGAACCCCTGTCTCCTCGCTCCTGGGATGGAGTGAGCTCATTCGCCCCAAGCTGGACGCCGAGGCATCAAAAGAGATAGTGGCCGACCTTGAGCGCATCAAGGGAATCCTGGATCGGTTCGCACGAATCGGAGACAAGCCGCGTCTCGAACCACATGAGATTGAACCGATAATAAGCCAGACGGTTCGCTTCATGCAGCACCGCGCCCCCTCGCGCATCGACTTCGAGGTGGAGGTTTCGGGAAACGCGCGCCTGCTAATGGATCCCACACTCATCTCATGGACGCTCGAGAACCTCATTCGCAACTCCATCGACGCCATAGGGCGCAAGTCGGGTAAGATCACAGTGGCAGGCAAGAAAGCAGAGAAGGGCAACAACTACGAGATAACGATAACCGACACCGGAACGGGGATCCAGGTAAAACACGCCCGTGATGTGTTCAGGACCGGATTCTCCACCAAGCAGCACGGCTGGGGGATCGGCCTTGCGCTCTCCCGCCGC
Source organism: Caldifarciminota bacterium (assembly GCA_023128825.1). Lineage (GTDB taxonomy): Bacteria > Hydrothermota > Tepidihabitantia > B3-TA06 > B3-TA06 > B3-TA06. The sequence goes on from JAGMDF010000116.1 coordinate 5,462, forward strand.
GTTATCCAACAGCTTCACCACGGCAAGCTCAGGGTGAAATCCTCGCGGCCGGGCAAAACCGTTTTATCCATCTTGCTGCGAATATGGCAGGAATAGCACCAGGCCAAACGGTCCTCTTCTACCACGATGAACGCCTTCACTACCTGAGGAAGGTACTCGAGAAGGGCGATTTCGAATGCCACAAGGGACGCATCCCCTGGGGCCAGATCATAGGACGCAACTATGGGGAGGTTGTAAAGACCCACATGGGGATTAGCTTTACACTTCTGCGGCCCTCGCTGGCCGATCTGATGATAGGGGTCAAGCGGCGCACGACCATAGCCTATCCAAAGGATGTCGGCTACATGCTTTTGAGGGCATCCATAGCGCCAGGGGTTCGGGTGGCCGAGGTAGGTTCGGGATCGGGTGCCTTAACCTTCATCCTTGCGCGATACGTCCAGCCACAAGGACACGTATATTCCTTTGAGCGCCGTCCGGAGTTTCTTGAGGTAGCCCGTGCCAACGTCAAAAGACTGGGGGTTGAGGAGTTCGTAACCTTCGAATTGCGCGACGTAGAAAAACAGGGGTTCGGGGTAAAGGAAGTGGATGTGTGCGTTGTGGACGTGCCGGAACCCTGGGGCATCGTTCCTCACGCTGCCAAGGCACTGGTAGGTGCAGGCCGCTGGGTATCCCTGAGCCCTACAACCGAACAGCTGCAAAAAACCCGCAAGGCCTTGGAAGAGCATGGGTTCACCCGGTTCGAGGTCTGGGAGGTAATGATGCGAGAGATGCTGATCCGCCCGCAAGGTTCACGACCTCGCGAAAGGATGATCTCTCATACCGCCTACCTGGCCTTTGCAGAGATTGCAGGAGGTAATCCTGATGCATCAAACGCAGCAACAAAATATTGACAATTCACCTGGAGATAATAGACTAAGCTTGCAAGATGAGGAAAGTTCTTTATAATCGATACACAAAGACGATCGGGCCGCTGAAGGTTTAGACGAAGGAGGAAAGAAATGAGACGCTTTGCTGGTCTTTTAGTAATTATGGCCGCTGTCACCTTTGCCGCAAAAGGGAGCCATCTCCTGGAAGGCGGAAAAGTCCACTACCGGGGCGAGCGTTACGAAAAGGCAGACAGCCTCTTTCTTGAGTCCATAGAAAAGGGCATGGCCGTCACCGAATCGTACATGTGGCACGGGAAGGCAAGCATAAGAATGAAGAAGCCGGATCTGGCTGAAGCGGCCAGGGCGTTCCTTGAGGTGCTCAAACGCGACACCACCGGGGAGGTATTAAAGAAAGACGAGGAAGCCTCTGATCTTGCCCAGATTGCACTCTACTACGGCGCACAAGAGATGCTCTATGATCCTTCAAAAGCAGATACCGTGATTCTGTTCCTGCGCATGGGAATCAGGCTCGATCCCAAACGCGAACAGAACTACGTGCTCCTGGGCCGGTTCCACCTGCAGAACCAAGAGCTGGATGAAGCCCTGGACGTAGCGCAGGAACTGGAAAAAATAAACCCGGAGTCCCCTGACGTAGCGTATCTTAAAGGCAGGGTAAATCTGATTAAAGGAAACAAGGAAGAGGCCGTCGAGTTATTCAAGACATCAACCGACAGGTTCAACACCGAGATTGAGAAACTTAAAGAAAGCATAGGTTCACAGCTGGGCATTGAGGACGAAGATATTGACAAGATGATCAGCGCGATAGAAGAACTCGAAGAGTCAAGGGACAGCGTATCCATGGACGACAAACAGAAACTACTCACAGAGGAGTTCGGCCTTATTCCCCCACAGGCAACAGCTTTCCTGCGGTGGCAAAGTGGCTATGCAGGCAAAAATCGCCAGCTGAGCGACGCCTATAACTGGCTGGGAAAAAGCTACATGGAAAACAAAAAATACCCGGAAGCCGATTCAGCTCTTGCCCGCGCTTTAGAGCTTGACCCGGAGAATATCAACGTTATGTGGAACAAGGCCTTAGCGTCATATTACTTAAGCAAGTATAAGGAAGCTGTGGAGCTCTTAAAGAAGGTTGAAGCCGAGGCTGAGGAGGATTACTACGTGCACCTGTGGCTTGGCATATGCTACCTGAAGTTCGAGCCTAAGGAACTTGAGGAGGCAGAAGAACACCTCCAGAAAGCAAAGAATATTGACCCGGATAAACCGGATGCATACCGCAACCTGGCTGTCATAGCAAGGGAACGGGAGGACATCAAAAAGGCCAGTGAACTCTTAAAGAAATACGACGAGCTGATCAAAAAAGAAGGAGAGAACCAATGAAAGCGACCAAACACATCCTCACTGTTGTAATTATCGTACTCGGACTCGTCCTTGCTGCCATACTCATTGTTCCTCTGGTCAAGCTCTCACGTCCGGTTCAGGTTAAGGTGCTTGTAGAACCTTCTGTTTCCTCAGTTCCCATATACTACGCCCAGGAAGAGGACATCTTCACAAACAAAGCAGTAAAGGTTGAGGCGACGTTACAGAAGGTTGAAGACCCGACCGATGCTCTTGCGGCTCTGGTTGCAGGCCAAGCCGACTTTGCTTTAGTTCCCTGGCCAGAGGCGTTGCGCTGGATGAGCGAGCACGATGATACACTGCGCTGCTTCTTTGCGGTGGAGTTCAAAGTAGCAACGCCCCAGGAGGGGCTCTTTCCCCGCAAGGGGCTGAGATTCGACAAGATAAGCGACCTCGAAGGAAAGACTGTAGGGGTGAGTGCGGGAACCAAAACGGCGATGCAGGCTATTGTGACCTCCACAGAGGTAGATCCAGCCACGGTAACAATCAAGGTCTATCGTTCAGATGAGCTTCTTGCAGCACTTGAGTCCGGAGAGGTGGATCTCATCCTGCCCCTTGAGCCCTACTTCACCTTAGCCAAGGTCCACCTGAGCGAACCGTTTTCAGAAGGTGCCATGTTCCCCAAGTGGATCAACTCACCCTATCCGGGGTCCGGTCTTTTCGTAACGCCCGAGTACTTTCGTGAAAACGAACTGGCCGTGAAACGAATGAACAAGGCCATGGAGCTTACGTATCTGGAGATGGCCAATAATCAGGATACCACCCGTGCGGTTCTTGCACGTGCTTTCGGAATCGAAGACGAACAGCTAATCGAACGTCTGAATCTACCCGGCTTCCAGCAGACCCACGAGATCGACCAAAACGCGATACAGGAACTGACCGATAAGCTTGAGATATACGGAGCTATCCCGAAGGGATTGAATACTATGGATATGAAAGTAGTTATCTCCAAAGAGGAACTTCGAGACTAGTGAGATTCGGCCGTGCTAGGCGGGAGGCTGGCGGTCTCCTTTACTCGAAACCCGCCATATGCGAGGCTGAAAGACATCATGAGGTCGGGAAAGCGGGAGCCCCTGCAGGGGCGGACGATGATGAAGATCGGGTCTTTGCTCGCAACGCCCCGCCAATCCCGCCAGATCCGGAAGGAAGCAACGGTACGCGGATGTCGCTGTGGTGTAAAGAGAGCCTGATTGGAGTCGCCTCGCTTCCGCAGTCCTCGCCGCCCCGAACGAAGATGCCGCACGGCCGATCACTCTTAAACCAACTGGATTTCCAGCAATAAAGAGTAATGGAACCCAGAACATTCTCTCTGCGATACAGACCACAGAACTTTGAAGAACTCTTCGACCAGGAGCACGTCAAGCGCACCCTTACAAACGCCATCCAGCACAACAGGCTCGTACACGCGTATCTGTTTGCAGGACCAAGAGGTGTCGGCAAGACGACAACGGCAAGGATACTTGCCAAGAGTCTGAACTGCGTCGAGGGGCCGACAGTCCACCCTTGCGACAAGTGTTCGACTTGCCTGGAGATTAAGGCATCCAAAAGTCTGGACGTTCTTGAGATAGACGGCGCGTCCAACCGCGGGATAGACCAGATAAGGGAGCTGAGGGAAAACGTACGCTACAGACCTACAAGTGGACACTACCGTATCTATATAATAGACGAAGTCCACATGCTGACTACCGAGGCGTTCAACGCGCTTCTTAAAACCCTGGAGGAGCCTCCTCGGCATGTGATCTTCATCTTCGCCACCACCGAACCTCACAAGGTTCCTGCAACCATCCTCTCCCGCTGTCAGCGCTTCGACTTCAAACGCATAGCCCCTGATGTTATAGCCAAACGCCTTGAGATGATAATCGAGAAGGAAAATCTGGATGTCTCCGAAGACGCGGTGAGACTCATCGCGGATATCGCCGACGGCGGGCTGCGCGACGCTGAAAGCGTACTGGAGCAGATAACCACCTTCAAGCAAGGAAGGGTCACCGCAGAAGACGTAACCGAGCTTTTAGGCATAGTCCCTTACGAGCGTTTCTCGCATCTTCTCAAGCTGGTTGGAGAAAAAGACGAGGCAGGGCTGCTTGCGTTCCTGGAGCAGACCTTTGCGGCAGGGTACGACGTGGCCGAGTTCTACTTCGGGATGGTAGGTTTTTTACGCGCCCTTCTCTTTACCAGTTTGGACATGAGGGTTGAAAGATCCAGCTTCCCTGAAAATGTCTTAAAACGCGCCAAGGAGTATAGACCCAAAGAGCTGGCCAGGATGCTTGAGCGCTTTCTTAAGTCCGAAGAGGCCTTCAAGCGCAGCCGCGAGAAGGTCATCTTCATAGAAACCATGGCACTTTCATTACTGGATATGGGAGAAAAGCAACCGGTTTCCAAAGAATCCTCCCGATCCACAAAAACCTCCACTTCTCCCCAGACCTCAAGACCAAAAGCGCAAAAATCGCCACTCCAGCAAAATCATGCCGGCGTTCTGAATACCGGTGAGGGACCAGCATCAATCCCTGAAGAAGGGCCTTCAAAGCAAGCCTCTGAAAACGATACGAAAAAGGTCGAGGGAGAGATGCGGGAAGTGGAAGAATCGGTACAATCCGTCCCCCTGAAACAGGTATGGAAACGCTTTATAAAAGAGACAGAAACCGAGGAATCCTTTGTAACCCTGGCGCTTCAGGCATCAGAAATCATAGAGACCCGAAACAATCTCTTAACGATAGGGATAAACAACAACCCGGAGCTCAATATAGGCCGTCTTAAAGCGGAACAATCTCACCTTGAGGAAAGACTTTCAAGACTCGCAGGGCAAAAGATGCGTCTGGAGTTTAAAGCAACCAAGCCCATGAAGAAAGAAAGCCGGGGTCCTAAATCCAAACCTCGCTCTGCGGTTGAGGATGTGCTGGATATCTTCAAAGGAGATATAGTTCGATGAAACAAGCCGACTTATTGAAAAAAGCCCAGGAGATCCAGAATAAAATAGCCGGTATCATGGCCGCGGCACGGGGAGAGGCAACCTCTGGCGGGGGGATGGTCAAGGCGGTAGCCGACGGAAACGGCACCATACTTGGACTTAAGATAGAAAAAGAAGTGATAGATCCAGAAGAAAACCAGATGCTTGAGGACCTGGTGATCGCCGCGGTCAACGAGGCCAGACGTAAGGCAAAGGAAGCGGCCCAGACAGAGGTCCAAAAAGTCATAGGCATCCCTTTACCAGGTCTTTTCTGATCTCTGATGAGTGCTTTAACCAGGCTGATTCAACGCCTTAAGGAACTACCCGGTATAGGAGAAAAGAGCGCACAGCGGATCACGCGCTATATACTACGCATTAAGCGCGAAGAGGCTGCCGAGCTAAGTGAAGCAATCCTTGCGGCACGTGACAAGACCCGTACCTGCGAGCGCTGCGGCAACCTGACCGAAGACGAACTGTGTGAGATCTGTAAAGACCCTTCGAGAGTACAAACTGAGATCTGCGTTGTAGAGGAGGCCTTTGATATACCGCTGATCGAGCGTGCCGGTGTCTACAAAGGACTTTATCACGTGCTTGGCGGGGTGCTTTCACCTATGGAGGATGTATCTGCAGACGAGCTCCGTATCGCGGAACTCGTAGGGCGTGTGAAGCAGAAAGGAACAAAGGAGGTAATCCTTGCAACCTCGGCGACCACCGAGGGAGAAGCCACGGCGATTTACGTGGCCGGGCAACTTAAGGGTATGGGTATACGCGTATCAAGGATAGCAAGGGGTATACCAGCAGGTGCAGACCTTGGGCTTGCAGACGAAGTTACCATCAGCAGAGCTCTCAGCGGTCGCAAAAGCATGGACAGCACAGACCAAGAGTGAAATTCGGTTTCCACGTAAGCATAGCCGGAGGTTTCGAAAACGTTATCCAGCGTGCAAGGCATCTTGATTGTGAAACGGTGCAGATATTTACAGGCTCCAACAAACAGTGGAAGAGAACGCCTCTTGATCCGGACAGGGCGGCAAGTTTTCGCAAGCTACGCATGAAAGCATCACTTGATCCTTTGATAGTGCATCTGTTCTATCTTCCCAACCTTGCAACACCGGACGAAGAGCTGCTCGAACGTTCGCGGCAAGCGTTCTCAGAGGAGCTTGAGCGATCATCTATGCTGGGTGCCGAATTCCTGGTTTTTCATCCCGGCGCATTCAAGGACTCGAGTCTGGATCAGGGAATAAGGAGGGTTGCCGATTCGTTAAATCAAGCGATCTCTTCTGCCAAAGCGAATAATGTAAGGATACTTATCGAAAATACCTCGGGCGGCGGCACACGCCTTGGGGGAAGCTTTAGCCAACTGGCAAGGATAATAGATGGGGTCGAGAAGAAGGATTACATGGGCATCTGTCTGGATACCGCTCACGCCTTCCAGGCCGGATACCCTCTGCATACCGCCAAAGGGTTGGAAGACACCCTGGAGGAAATAGATCAACTCATAGGTCTTGACAAACTTCTGCTTCTGCATCTTAACGATTCCAAAACGCCTTTGGGAAGCCACAACGACCGCCACTGGCACATAGGTGAAGGAGAAATAGGCATCGATGCGTTCCGCAGGATAATCAACCACCCTAAACTAAAGCACCTGCCCGCGATCATGGAAACACCGTCCATGCCGGATGCCGACAACCGCAACATGACCACGGTCAAGAGATTGAGGGAAGAAGATTGATTCCGTTCAAGGATGTAGCCATCGTTATTCCTGCCTACGAGGCCGCAGATACATTGAAAAAGGTACTTTCCGATTGGTTTCGCTTCGGTGCTAAAGCAGAACAAATCTGGGTGGTGGATGATGGATCATCTGATGCAACCGGCGATGCGGCGCTCGGCATGGGGGTAGGCGTTTTAACACATGAGCGCAACCGAGGTAAGGGAGCGGCGCACAAGACAGGGTTCAAAGCGGCGCTTGCAGCAGGCTACCAATGGATCATGACCATGGACGCCGACACCCAGCATGACGTAAGGGAAGCAAATCGCTTCCTTGGGTTGGATCCCGCCACGTTCGACCTGGCCATAGGCACCAGACGTCCCAACATGGCCGGGATGCCTTTCGACCGCTGGTTCGTTAACCGTCTGACATCGATGGTACTCTCGATCTTTGGGGGACGACATCAGGTCACCGACTCGCAGTGCGGGTACAGGCTCATCTCAGCAGAGGTCCTGCGGAAGGTGCCTCTAAGGACGAACCACTTTGATACCGAATCCGAGCTTGTGGCCCGGTCGTTACGTGCAGGTTATCGGATAAAGGAGGTGCCAATCACCACACTCTACACCTCACCGCGCTCACACATCAATCCATTCCTGGATACCCTGCGTTTCATAAGGCTCTGCTTCCGCTACCTCTTCTGGTGGTAGCCCTCCTCATTCGATAGTTTAATATCCCAATATCCAAATCAAAGATTGCCCATTTAGGAATCTACACGCACAAAAAAAAAGCCGCCCCTTGGTCGGGGCGGCAAATCTTTAAGAATTCTGTGCTTAGCGCACGAACACTGTCTTACGCGTCAGGTTGGCTGCTGCCGAAGAGAACTTAATGAAGTAAACACCGCTAGGAAGCGCGCTTTCATCAAGCTTGAACTCGTGCACACCGGCCGCGAGGTTGCCTTCATGAAGGGTCAGCCTGCGGCGACCGACCACGTCGAGCACGTAAAGCTCACCATCGGTAAGCACAGGTAACGCGAGCATAACCGCTCCACCGGTAACTGAAAGTTCATAAGTAGTCGGTGCAATCTCCTTCTCTTTCACAGCCGCAGAAGTGCAGTAGAGTGAATCAAAGATGGTGTCGTTGTCCGGTACCGAGTCGCCAGCAAGTAATGTGTAAACCCGGATGCCGTACCAGGCACTATCGTGATGAGGAATGTTCAGCCACCCATTAAAGGTAACCTCTGATTCCTCGTCCACACCCAACGGGCCAACGGTCTTCGTGCTTGAGTAGTCCTGAAACCCGGAGTAGAAGATCTTGAACTCCACATTAAACGTAGCCGGCGTGTTGCTCTGATTGCGAACCGTTGCCACAGGAGTATACGTGGAATCGGGATGGATCTGTCGGAGATTCGGCGGGTGACCTTGGAACCACCACGTTACGGGTAAGACGTCCTTGATGATCTTGGTGACGTATTTTAGATCGCCGTTGGTCACGTCATAGTAGGAGATGTGAGGGAAGCTGGCCTCACCTTGATAGCTGAGGGCAATGGATGTATACTTTCCAACGTTACCTGTTGTATCCACCTTCTCGGTATGCCAGCCGAGGTAGTTCTCGGAGTAAGCGTACTTGAGATCGCCATTCGCTTCACTGTAGTAGCTGGCATGGGTAGAACCAAGCGCCTGAGCTCCGTATGACCCTTGATCTATTACATCGATTGCCCATGCCGAGCCGGTCCAGCGGGCATACGTGAAGTATCCGTTTGTAGCATTGAAGTAGCTGATGTAGGGAAGGCTGCCTGCTCCTTCGTTGATGAGGATATCAGGCCAGGCTCCTATGTTATCACCGGGTACCATCTCAACGGTATCTATCATCCAGTTACCTGAAACAAGATAGGCATGCTTGAGGTAACCGGTGCCGGTCAAGGGGTCGCCGTCCCAGGCGTAGTAGGCGATGTAGGGGGTACCGATGGAATCAAGAGTGATCGAGGTGCCTTTAATATCGGTTCCAAAGATAGGAAGCGGCCCTACGCTATCCACTGTATCGCGCATCCATCCTGTAGCCGAGGATCGAACGTAGAGGAGATAGTTCGTGGTAGCATCATAGTAGCATATATGAGCGTAATCATCTCGATCCACCGCTACATCGCATCCCTGGCCCACATCGTTGTCGCTGGGATCCGGAGTGCCGACAATCCAGTGTCCTGAACCATCAAGGCTCGCCCATTTGAGATTGGCGTTCGCCACGTCGTAGTATGCGATCTGAGGCAGGTCGGTCAGCGGACCAAGATCGAGTGAGGCAAAGAAACCGACTCCGCCCAGGCCGCCGTTATCGTCGACAACCTCTATATCCCAATCCGTACCGTTCCAGGCAGCGTACTTGAGAAACGCACTGTCCGCGTATAAGTAGGCGATGTGCGGGCTATTGTCCGAGTCGATCGCCAGTGAGGTAAATAGCCCGACGTTGCCGGTGGTATCCACTGCCTTGATGTCCCACGCTTGCCCGAAAGCGCTAACCACCACTACTACGAGAAGCACACTTATCCATTTCTTCATAAAGACCTCCTTGGGTTTAGATGTTCGTAACAACTCCATATGTCCGTATAATCTTAAGGATTTTGGGGCACTTGTCAAGGGGGAAGGTTAATAAAGGACGCTTATAAAAAAATCCACTCCTGCCGCAGAGAACAAGGGCCTTCATCGAGAGGAAGGAGCTTTCACGACCTTGTAGTACCAGTTCTTGCCCCGAATAAAATACACCCCTGTAGGCAGTCTGGAGGCATCAAACCTGGTTCCCCGAATACCCACCTGAAGTCTACCCGAGGCGTCGTAGAGCCGGGCCTGGACCGGTCTGCTGAAATACAAAACGGAACTAAAGGGATTTGGCCATACTTCCAATACAGAGGCAGGCAACGCCGAGGATTCATCTAGCCCTAATCCAAGGAAAAGCACACGCAGCAACCCGTCATAGCCGTCTGCAACCAGAATGGTATCGCCCAGAGAAACGATGTCTCGCGCCTCCCCGCCGGTGTTCAGGGTACCCACTCGATGAGGTGACGCGGGATTTCTTATATCATACGCAGAGATACCAAGAGCTCCTTCGGCAAGAAAAAGTTTATTCCCCTCCAGGGCCAGCGAAAAGATTACGTGTCCGGTAGGAATCGTTGAAAGCAAGTTCCATCCTTCCATATCATAGATCGCGGCACCCGCAGTTGCCTGAGCTATGAACAAAAGCGAATCCCTCAACGCCATATCGAGCACGCCGCCTGCAGTAGGTTTAACTCCCAGAAGAAGCGGGGAGGCAGGCACCCTGACATCAATCAGAGCTATGCCTGATTCCTCGAAGCCCACATACACCGTATCTCCGCTTTTGAATATGGACAGCGCACGTGCACCTAGATTAATACGCGCCGCCTCCGTAGGTGCGGCCGGATCGGAAAGATCGACCACGATAAGTCCGGAATCGCCCGAGGCAAGATAGGCAAAACACGAGTCAACCGCAAGCGCCCAGACATGAACCCCGTCAATGGCCAGGCGGGAGATCAGGGTAACTTCGTCCGATTGTCCTGCGGGATCAGGCATGCTGTAAAGCGCAAGGCCCCCCCAGCTCTCGGCCACGTATAGTGTGTCACCGCGTATCTTAATATCCCTGGGCCAATCCCGTGTCGACAAAAGATGCGCAGGAACAAGCGAATCGTCCTTTGAGAAAAACGCAAGCCTTCCGCCCAGCATCCCAAGAACAATCCAGCTCTCGTCCGCGGCCACCACCTCGGAAGAACCCCCGAGGACAACGCTGTCGGTAATTGAAGGATTTAAGGAATCGGTGCAATCGAACAACCACCACGAGCCAAGGTGACCGGCCACCGCACAATAATCGTCATCCGTCGAGATATCGTAAGGCCACACACCAACCTCTCCAAATCCCAGGCTGGCTATCTCGTTATGCGAAACCAGATCGACGATATGGACCGAATCGTCCCATGAAGCCACGCAGGCAAGCGTATCGTCCAGATCAACCTTCCACGCCCCGAATATCGGTATCGAAGCAAAAAGAACAGGATTATAAGACACTGAAATGTCAACAATATGCATACCCCCGTCAAACGAACACACCACCGCTTGATTACGGGATGTGTCGAGTGCAAGCCCGTAGTGCTGGCCTGTAAGACCAAGTTCTCCGATAGCAACCGGATTGGCGGGATCGGAAATATCTAAAACCAAAAGGCCTTTAGAGACGTCGGTGGCGTAAAGTATATCCTCTTGAAGGCTCAGGGATCGCAGGTTGAAACCACTAAGTGATCCAATAAACTCCGGATCGAATGCGTCTCGGCAGTCGTATATCTCAAGACCTTCTGAACCCATCGCGGTGTAAAGGGTGTCGCCCCGGACCTCAAGACCGAAGACCCGTCCGCCAGTGGAAAAGAGATTAAGTAGTTGGGGATCGTTAAGGGATAAGACATCCACAATCGCAACGCCCCGGTCGTCTATAGCAACATAAAGACGACTGTTGGATTTTATACAAGTGTAGGCCATCCCTGGAAAAATAATCTCGGAAAGCCAGAAGACTTCCCCTGAGGAGCTGACCTCACCAATTTGCAGCACCGCCCCGTTTGTGTAGAAGAGGTAGTCACCATCGCGCAGCACCGAGAACCCAGAACCATAAGGCCAGCAATCTATGACCTCAAAGTTGTAGTCGGAGGAGGTGAAAGGAGTAACAGGCATATCCGGAACCTCGTATGAACCTTGTCCCCACGAAGCAATGAGCGACAGCAACAAAGTTATCATAGTACAATCCTAGCAGCTAACCTGGGTTTGTCAACTTTTATTGAAAACGGGTCCTACTATTTAGCGCCGCCACACCACCTTCCCACCCTTGCGGAAGGAAAGGAGGGTATAATGACTACCATACCCCCCAGGATCCCAACCCATTCCATCCCACCAGGAACAGAAATAGGTCTGATCTATTAATCCTACTCCTCTAAGCCTAAAGGTATAACAATCTGTGTTATCGTACGAATGCTGATCTGGAGGATACATCTCAAAATGGTATCCCATATTCAAAGTGTCACCTCGATACCGAATCGATAAAAGATTCCTCGCCTCACTCGTATCGGGAATAAGAGAAACAATTGATGTTCCACAGGGGTCGTTTGGAAAGGCCGTTATCTTCTCATCCACGATTTTTATCGTGTCGCAATCCAAGTCATAGAAACATCCTCCCTCCAAAACAAAAGTATAACCGCCAGGAGCAATGTTTGAATCTACGACCCGAATGGTAATCGTATAGTAAGAATCGGTTCTCTCGTCGCCATAATAGTCCCAGCAATGCTTCTCATAAGTCCACTCGTAATCCATCCCGAACGGGAAGTAGGTGGTGTCAAGGCCGGAAGGCTCCGGTTTCTCTATTGCAAAGCTTCGAACCTCGCTCCAGTTAACATCAGGTGCAGAACCGTCCGAAGGATATTTCAAAGATGCCACATTCCAGTAGTAAGTACCCTCTTCCAGATTATCGAAATCAGCCCCTGACATGGTGTAGAAGGTATCGTAAAGGTCCTTTTCGATGATGGGATCAGTAAAATCTGTTTCACCAAGTCTAAAGGGAGGTGTATATATCTCTGAGGACGAACCGTTGTCTATCACGATGCGATAGTCCTCAATCAAGGGAACCGAACTCCACACAAAGGTTGGGGCTTCACTTATTACCGCACCATCAGCAGGCTCGATCAAATCCGGGGCGTTTGCACCGTCAGTATCCTGGTTACATCCAACTATGGCAAGGGTCAAAACCCCCAAGCTCAACGCAAGCTTCCAAAGCTTTCTCATACATAACCTCCTCTAAAAGAATATGCCCAGCAAAGAATTTGTCAAGTCTGCGCTCAACTAATTGACTGACGGCCAAATCCGGCTAAAATGGGCTGATGAAACCAGCAATCGAGGGCGGAAAGCCCGTACGTGAAGAGTTCCTTGTCTTCGGTAAGCCTGACATCAGGGAAGAGGACATAGCCGAGGTGGCCGATACCCTTCGCTCAGGCTGGATAGGCCACGGCCCCAAAACCGAGCGCTTCGAACAGATGTTTGCCGAATATACCGGAGCCAAAAATGCAATCGCAGTAAACTCATGCACTGCCGCGCTTTACCTGTCGCTTGGGATGCTCGATCTGGGACCGGAGGACGAGGTAATAACCTCTCCACTGACCTATCCATCAACTGCCAACGTTATACTTCACCATGGGGCAAAGGTGGTGTTTGCAGACGTGGAAGAGGGTTCAGGCAACATCGATCCGGTAAACATCGAAAAAAAGATTACCGTACGTACTAAAGCGGTGATGCCGGTTCATCTGCACGGATTTCCTTGTGATATGGACGAGATATTGGACCTGGCGGAGTATTCCTCCCTTGCAGTGATCGGCGACGCTGCCCACGCAATCGAGACGCGCTATAAAAACAGGCACGTGGGGATTCTGGGTGACGCGGCCTGTTTCAGCTTCTACGCAACCAAGAACGTCACCTCTGCCGACGGCGGTATGATCACCACCGATCGAGACGACTGGGCTGAGCGGTTCAAGCTTCTAAGGATGCACGGAATAACCAGAACAGCTTGGAGTAGATTCCGCGAGAAGGGCTTCAAGTTTTACGATACCGTTGCCCCGGGCTACAAGTTGAACCTGACCGACCTGCAGTCCGCGATGGCCATTCACCAGATGGAGAGAATCGAGGATAGCTGGAAGCGAAGGACCGAGATCTGGCATGCTTACGATGAGGCATTCAGTTCGATGCAGGGTATTAAGATACCACCTGAGCCTGAGGACGGCAGGCATGCCCGGCACCTGTATCCGGTGAGATTGGAATTGGAGCGACTGAGTATAACACGGGACGAGTTCCTCGAGGCGCTGAAGGCGGAAGGCATCGGCGCAGGTATCCATTTCATATCGCTGCATCTGCACAGCTTCTACAAAAACACCTTCGGATTTAAGCCCGATGATTTCCCGGTGGCGGCGAGGATATCCGAGCGCACCCTGTCATTGCCCCTCTCCCCTGCCCTCACAGATCAGGACGTGGATGACGTGATAGAGGCTGTGGAAAAGCTGCTTACGTACTATGCCCGTTGATCCGAAGCTCTGGAAAGAGGTCTGGGATGCCTGTCCCTGGGCCACCGCGTTTGCTTCTCCCCTATGGCACGCCGTAACCGAGGAGATAGAACCATCTGATGCAAGCTTCGAGTATAAAGGAATTATCACGCCTTTGCGAAAGATCAAGCTGGCCAAGGGATTGCTCTCGGGATACGAATCTTCCGTACCAGGGGTTCCGGCAGGACCCATCGCTCTTAAAGTACCCGATGCCGCCACGATCCAGGCCTACTGGCAAGAACTCGTACGTAGAACAGGGGGCAAGTTCCTTATCCACCTCCCGCCAGACTCTCCCTTCATCAATACTCCCTTTAGAAAGATAGAAATCTATAACCATATTCTTAATATCTCCGAGAAGGACAAAAAGATGTCCAAACACCATAGGGATCGAATGAAAAAAGCCCAAAAGGCAGGGGTATATGTAACCCCCGGCCTGCGTGATGAGGACTTTGAGGCCTACATGGATATGTATAACGCGTCGCTGCAACGATGGAAAACCAAACCTGCAAGGATATATCCACAAGACTTCTTCCAGCGGGTACGCGAGGTGCTTGTGCCGGCTGACTCGGCAGGTTTCTTTATGGCGTGGAAAGACATGAAACCCCAGGTAGGATCCCTTGTGCTTTACGGGCATAAAAGAGCGGTATCCTGGCATACGGTAAGGGCCGATGACTCTGTGCGGGGTACGAATCAACTCCTGAACTGGATGATTATGGAACAAGCGGCAAAACGGGGGATAACCGAATTCGACTTCGGACCAAGCCCTAGAATGGAGGGGGTAGCGAAATTCAAAGAGAGATTCGGCGCTGAGCTGGAATCTCAAATAACGATAGTAGGACCTGCCCGTCTATTTTCCTTTTACTTTTTACGCAGAGCAAGACAATGATATCGGTAGGGCACTTCCACTACTGTTTCTTCGAGCGTTCCGAGACGTTCATCTATCATCAACTTTCATCGCTAAAAAGGTTCCGACCGGTGGCGATATCTTTGATATCCCGAAACCTGGATGAATTTCCACTTTCCAATGGGGTTCACTACGATGTGGGCCTCGAACTTTCCAGACCAGGACTTCAGTTCATCGAGCCATTCCGATACGGCTCACTTAAGCTTGCCGCCGAGCTTTTTAAGAGAGAAGGCGTCGCGTTGATTCATGCTCACTTTGGAACATGGGGGGCCTACGCAACACCTTTGAAGAGAAACCTGCGCGTGCCGATGGTAGTCACCTTCTATGGACAAGACATGTCCCTGCTCCCTAAAAGAACAATGTGGCGAAATCGATTCCAGAAGTTGTGGAAGAAGATAGATCTGTTTCTTGTCGAAGGTCCCCACATGATGGCCGAACTCATTAAACTCGGTGCACCAAAAGAGAAGGTAGCTCTCCAGCGCATCGGGGTTCCGGTATCCAAGATAAGGTTTCGCATACCCAAGATCAAATCCGATCCCCACACCGCCCTATGGGCAGGCCGCATGGTTGAAAAGAAAGGACTGATGGATGCTCTCAAAGCACTCGAGTTACTTAAGCGGGAGGGAATAAAGATCCAGCTGCGGATCATAGGAGACGGCCCCGAGAGAAAAAAAGCTCAGGGTTTCGTTAAAGAGAAGGAATCAGAGGAAGACGTCACATTCCTTGGTTTTCTTGATTACGAGACCTACCTTGCCGAACTCGAACAGGCGGATTTCCTCATCGCGCCAAGCAGGACATCAAGCAAGGGAGAAACCGAAGGTGGAGCGCCTACCACCATACTAGAAGCACAGGCAAGAGGGCTTCCGGTTGTCGCCACCCGGCATGCCGACATCCCGTTTGTCTTACCTGAGGGATATCCCTATCTTGCCCACGAAGCCGACCCTCGAGATCTTGCCCTCGTGATAAAACTACTGCTCGATGATCAAAAAAGATGGCTTCAAATCGCACGGAAAAACCGCAAGCACGTGAAACGTTTCCACGATCTTAAGGCAACCACTCAATCGCTAGAGAAGCACTACGACCGCCTTTTAACCGAACGAATCCGGTAGCATGAAACGCAAAGGCGATTTCCTGGCCAAAGCCACGGGAACGTTCCTGACAATGGGATTCAGCACGTGTTTAGGTTTCATCGTGAACCTGATCCTGGCTCGTGTCTTAGGCCCGGCCGGCAAGGGAGTAATAGCACCGGCCCTGTCTGCGGCAACCATCGCAATAACCATAGCCTCACTGGGCCTCGATCACTCCACAGCCTACTTCCTGGACAAGAAATCTTTCAGGGCGAAGGATGTACTCCTGACCTCTTTTCTGTTTGCTATCGTATCAGGCGCTCTGGCTTCGCTAGGTATCGGGATGGCACTTGAGTACGTAATCCCTGAAGCCACCTCTCTAACCCGCCTGTTTTTTGCCGGCGGCGTCTTCTTCACCGTTATCTACAACATATCCCACAGCGGTCTTCTGGGACGCAACCGACTCGGTCTCATAAATCTTGGACGAGTGGCCTCGGATGTCTTAAGAACCATCCTGGCAACGCTTTTCCTCTATTCCCTGTGGCCGACGATAGAAGGTTTTGCCTTTGCATATATGATCGCCCAGGCTCTGAACGCAATCCTTGTAACCGTCTTTGCCTTTAGAGAAGTAGGGATTATCGGTGCCAGGATAGACCTTTCGTTCTTCAGGAAAGCGGTAGGATTCAGTGTAGCGGTCTTTTTGGCTTCGCTTACCTTGCAGGCCAACCGGCAGATAGGGGTCCTGATTCTCAAAATGCTTAGATCGGTGGAGGAAACCGGTCTCTACGCACAGGCACAAACCTTTGCTAACCTCCTGCTTCTTCTACCCCAGGCGCTCTCCTTTGCCCTTTACGGAGCGGTGGTGGGAGAGAGGGACAAAGAGGAGTTCACTGCAAGAATCGTAAGGCTGTCGATTTTTTCTCTGCTTGTGCTCTCCGGGATTGTAGCTTTGATCGCTCCCTGGCTTATCCCCGCCCTGTTTACCGATAAATTCACCCCAAGTGTTCCCTATCTCTGGGGGCTCCTGCCCGGTGTCGTAATCTATACCCTGCCTAGGATTTATGCGTCTTTCGTGATAGCAAGCTGGGGCAGGCCCTGGCAGGCTTTCGGGGCAAGTATGGTAGGATTTTTCTTAAACGTGGTTGGCAACCTTTTGCTTGTCCCCTGCATAGGTGCTTGGGGAACGGTAATCGCCTTCGACGCCGCCAGCATCGCGATGGCTCTTTACTATGTCGTATTCCTTAAAAGGCAGACTGGAATAAGTATAAGGGGGCTACTGCTGCCCTCTGGAGAGGATTTCCGCTTTCTGTTAAGACGCCTCAAGTCTTTCTTTAAACCCTAAACCGGAGTCTCGGCTTATACCTAAGAAGAACCAATGAATCGTCGGTAGATAGCAGCCTCTTGATTTATCCTCTCAGGCCAAGGTCGTAGAACCTTTCTGGAAAAATCTTCAGCCCGTCTGCCCAGGTCTTTTCTGAAGGATTTCTCGCGCATGAGCCGCTCGATCCCTCGCGCCGCGCCTTCGAGGTCATAGGGTTTATAGAGCAGCCCGGTCTGGCCGTGACGGATAAACTTGCGGGTGCAGCCGACGTCCAGGGTAACGACCGGTTTGCCCAAAACAAGCGCCTCAAGAACGGTGTTGTTGATATTGGATACGTCCTGGGTGGAGAGAACCACGCTAGCCCGGCAAAGCATCTCGTGTACCTTGGTTCGCGAAACGTTTCCCCAAAAATGCACGTTGGATGAGACCCCCAGCTTCCTTGTAAGCTTTTCCAGCATCCGCCGCCGTGGGCCATCACCAAGAATGATAAACTGAACCTCAGGCAGACTCTTCTTACATAAGGCGGCTATCCGGATAAATCTATCAACGCGCTTCTCCTCAATCAGACGTGTGGCAGTCAAAACATAAGGAGGAGAAGATTCCTTGCAGTCCATGGACAAAAGAGATGGGGAGTAGCCGTTGATAAGAAAGTCGTAGTTATCCTGTGGGACACCAAATATACGCAGGGCTTCATCCCCGCAGGTGCCGTCGTCGGTAAGAACGATGTGATCCGGCGGATGACGAAGGATGTAAAGTAAATCGAAGTAACGCTCCCGACGCAAACCCTTCCTGAGTTGATCTAT
Source organism: Caldifarciminota bacterium (assembly GCA_023128825.1). Lineage (GTDB taxonomy): Bacteria > Hydrothermota > Tepidihabitantia > B3-TA06 > B3-TA06 > B3-TA06. Next base: position 23,605 of record JAGMDF010000116.1, read on the forward strand.
GGGTACGCTTGTGCCGTAGAGCCTTGAGATCGCGGGAACCCCTAGATAACGAGCGGCACGGCGCAGTGCAAAGGCGCTCTCTAATCCGTGCCCCACCACAAGATCGAAACCCTCGCCGGATTTTCGCAGCCAATCCGAGACAACCAGCGACCATGCAGTAACCGCAGGAAGGCGATAGAAAAAACCGATGCCTGTCTTGATAATCGGTTGCAGCCTAGCAAATGGATTGGATATGCGAATGAAGCGAACGTGTTCCTGTTTTTCAAAGGCAGGGAGTCCTGTGGCGACCGGCGTAAGGTGCGTGACCTCAAATCCCGCCTTCACGAACGCCTGTATTGCGTAACCCTCTGAGGGCGATCCCCCGCCCTGGCCCATCACCCAGATGGAAGGCCACGGCGAGATGGAAAGTACCCTTCTCAACCTGTTCTCCTCAAGATATTTAGAGTGATTTTGCCTTCGGGCAAAATTACTCTATCGAGAAACCGGTCTTCTCCCAGTCGTCTAGAAACCGTTTGAGACCGATGTCGGTTAGTGGGTGCTTTACCATCTGACGGAAGACCTTGGCAGGCATGGTGCAGATGTCGGCACCTATAAGTGCCGCCTGCATCACGTGCTCGGGATGCCGGGTGCTGGCAAAGATGATCCGGGTGTCTATGCCGTAGTTATCAAATATCTCTCGGATGCGAGCCACCTGATTGATGCCTTCGTGGCCTATGTCGTCAAGGCGGCCCACAAAAGGAGAAACGTAGGTGGCACCGGCGTTGGCTGCAAGGATCGCCTGCAGAGGAGAAAAGGTAAGGGTCATGTTCACGTGGATTCCTTCCTCAAAAAGCACACCTGTCGCCTTAAGCCCCTCAGGGATGCAGGGAATCTTGACCACTATGTGTTCGGATATCTTGGAAAGTGATTGTGCCTGTCTCACCATGCCTTCGGCATCGAGAGCCGTGACCTCGGCAGATACAGGACCTTGCACCACATCGCATATCTCTTTTAAGAGCGTCCGGTAGTCGCCCCGGCCTTTCTCTCTGGAGAGCAGGGTGGGATTGGTTGTAACTCCGTCAAGAACGCCCCATGCGGCTATCTCTTTTATCTCGTCTATGTTGCCTGTATCAAGATAAAGCTGCATCAATCCTCCTTAGGATAGACTACTTTCACGAGTACCAGGCCGTTTGCAGGCGCGGTGATGGTCTGCACAGGCTTGGCGCGGTTGAACAACTTCAGGACAGTTTGCGGTTCTATCATACCGCGTCCACACTCGGTTGCGACACCTACCATCCTGCGGACCATCTTGTAAAGGAAAGACTTCCCTCGTACGTCGATAACTATCTCGTCACCCTCCTCCAGTATATCTATTGAATCCACGGTAAGCGAGTGCCTTGGATCGTCAACCTCGCAGAGCGCCGCATAGTCGTGCGTCCCGACCAAAAGGGCGGCGGCGAGCTTCATCCTCTCGATGTCAAGATCGTAGGAATACTCCCACGCCGTGTCCCTGCGCAGGGGTGAGCGACCGCGGATGATGCGGTAGCGGTAGAGCTTTGAGGAGGCATCGCGGCGTGCGTCGAAGGAATCCGACACCTCTTCAATAGATTTGATGAAAATCGTCCGGGGCAGAATCGAGTTCAATGCGATCGGGAGGCGATCGGGTGTAAGCCCGTCATCGTAGACGAAAGACGCAACATAACCCAGAGCGTGCACCCCGGCGTCGGTACGTCCGCAGCCGGTGATACGAATCCCGTCGCCCGTAATCTGTTCCAGGGCTCGCTCGATCGTGCCCTGAACCGTCGCCCTTTCAGGCTGAGTCTGCCATCCGAAGAAATCTCGGCCGTCGAATTCGATAACGGCTTTGAGTCTCATCTCACCACCACCGCAGCCGCCAGGAACAGGATACCGACAGATAACAGTGCCCATCCCGGACGCTTACCGGTTATCTCGATGGGGTGGGTGACGATGCTCCGGGCCTCTCGGAATACGCGGGCGACCGATTCAGGCAGATCCTTCCAGCGCCTGACACGGGATAGGGAATCGAGGAAGAACGGAACGGAGAGAAGAGCCAAAGCAAGTACTTCGCCGATCACAGGGCTTCGAAAAAGCTTGCCTGAGAGCCTTGCAAGCCCCCATACCAGCTCCTCGTGCGTGCAGACGTAAACGAGAAGCAGGGAGAAGAAAAGCGCCAGGGCAAAACGCCCGCCTATTGTCAGGGCAGACCAGAGAGCATCGGCACCCTGGGAGCGGTTGAGAAACCAGTTGAAGAAAACGCTTAAGACAATCAAGGGAAGCGATATCTTAAGGTAGCGCCCCCAGAATCTCCATCCTGCTCGACCAAGGATTGCAAACACCACACAGAGCGCTCCTGCGGCTGCAAATTCATACCAGCGAGAGCAGAAAGGCGCGATGGCGATCAAAAGAATCGTTGCTACTATTAGCGTAACCGGAGAGACCCGGGAAAGCGGCGGGCGAGCTGTGCTCATAGATCGAGAATAGGGAAAGCCGAACGAATGTCAATAAGACCTGTCATTGGCTTTATCGACGGACGATTATGCCCCAGTTGCGGCCTTTCCCATGCTCTCGCCGATGGGAGTAGAAGCGCTTCGAGTTGCAGTGGGTACAAATATCCAGAGATGCGCCCTCAACCGCCCCGACGGATGAAAGAAGAAAACAATTAGCCGCTCGAAGGTCCAGATAGAACCCCTCCTTCTTTCTTGAGAAAAACCGGTTCGCTTCGGGCCAGGTTTCTCTGAATTCATTCAAAACGTCCTCACTAACCTCATAACAGCACTTGCCGATTGAGGGACCCAAGGAATAGTATAAACGATAAGAAGGAATGCCTGTCTCCTTTTCCACCTTTTCGGCAAATCTTAAAGCTATCTTGGCAAGGGTTCCCCGCCATCCGGCGTGAGCCAACCCCACAACCCCAGAATCCTTGTCCCAGATAAATATAGGTACACAATCCGCCACTCTTAATGAAAGCGCAAGACGGAACTCGCTGGTAAAGCATCCGTCCGCCTCTATCTCTCCAGGCCTATCAACCCGAATCACGCGATCGGAGTGGGTCTGATTCATGGTTACGAGAGAAGCACCCAACTCAAAAGGCGCGAGTTGTTCCTTCAGATCAAGGTTGTGATCCAGGCCCTCGTCTCTAAACCGCCGCGTGGTGAATAGGATCTCTATATCCTGTGTGGGATTAAGTACATAGAACCTTAAGCCGTCTTTGGAGATCAAGTGCCATGATTGACTAGACACCGAAGTCCTCCGGTTCGTAGCGCAGCTTTAGATCCTTGGCAATAAGCTGCATTCCTTTCTTGCCCCAGTAGCTATCTTCGGCGATCCGGTAGGCGACATCAAGCGCTTCCTTGCGACCCGGTTCAAGTTTCAGGATAAGCTCTGATTTACCGAACGCAAGAACGGGCACGGTAGTTTTATCCTTGCGCACGGTAAATTTGAGATGGTCGCGACCGAAAACCCGGGGGGTGCCAACCACCTCCAAGCCGGAAGTAGCAAAACAAGGCTGGGGATTGCCCATACCGAAAGGCCGAAAGCGCTCGAAGAACTCCCGAGTCTCGGAATCGAAATCGCCAAGCTCTACCTCAGCTTCAAGGCGCAGCCTGGGCTCAAATACTGACCCCGGATAAGTAGCGGCATGTTCGTTAATCGCCTGCGTGAAATCTTTAAGCTTCGCCTTCTCCATAACCAGCCCGGCTGCCACCTCGTGTCCCCCGAAGGTCACAAGATATTCCCGCACTGCAAGAAGTGCCTCGTACAGATGAAAACCCGGCACACTGCGAGCCGACCCCTTCAGCCTGCCCTCTTTTTCCGCTAAAAGGATGGTTGGGCGATAGTAATCATCCACCAGCCGTGAGGCGACTATCCCGATAACGCCTTCGTGCCAGTCTGAACGGTAGCACACAAGCACGCGAGGGTTTCGTTCCTTGATCTCGTGCTCGGCAATGATGCGGGCCTGCTCAAGGATAACGTCCTCGGTCTGTCTGCGGTTGCGGTTGTATTGATCAAGCTTTACGGCCAGGCTCCTTGCCTCTTCCAGGTCGGTTGAAAGCAAAAGCTCAAGAGCCTGCTTTGAATCTGCCATACGGCCTGAGGCGTTAAGTCGAGGCGCCAGCCCGAAGGCGACGTTGGTAGCCGTAATGGACTTACCGGCGAGTCTGGAAACCTCCAGGAGTGCGGCAAGTCCCGGCTTGGAGGCCTTTGATATCTCTTCAAGCCCGAACCTTGCAAATACCCGGTTTTCGCCGATCAAAGGAGCGACGTCGGCGATGGTGCCAAGGGCAACAAGATCGAGATCAGCTTGAAGCGGCTCCAAGGGTTCGCCAAGACGCCGGGAAAGTGCTTCAAGTAGCTTGTAGGCTACCCCGACCCCGGCAAGCTCAGCAAAGGGATAAGTTGAGTCTCCTCTCTTGGGGTCGACGACCGCAAGGGCTTGGGGAAGGTTCTCTCCAGGTTCGTGATGATCGGTTATTAAAAGATCGATGCCTGCCTTACCGGCCATACGTGCTTCCTCGACAGCTGTGATACCGCAATCCACCGTAAGAATAAGAGACGCTCCGGACTCCTTGGCTGCATCTATCGCCTTGCCAGTAAGCCCGTAGCCTTCCTTCATGCGATGGGGAAGATAGAAATCAGCATCAATTCCTAATCTATGCAGACCACGCAACAGCAGAGCGGTGCCGGTGACCCCGTCAACGTCGTAGTCGCCGTGTACAAGAACCCTATCTCCCCTTCTTTGAGCATCAAGCAATCTCTCGACCGCTCGTTCCATATCCGGAAGCCCGAATGGCTCGTGCAGATGCCCCAAGGAAGGATTCAGGAATCTCTTGACAGACTCCTCGTCCCTGTAACCACGCCTCCACAAGACCAATGCAGGCAAATATGGAATACCTTGGTGGGAAGCAAAATCTCTCACCAGTTGATCATCCACAGGCTCACAAACCCAACGCCTTGTCTTGCAGGTAGATGGGGACATCAACGAATTTTAGTCATAGGCTGGGCTATGTCAAACTTGAACAGCCATGAGGATAGAAGATTCATCGCACTTGACAGAAGGTGCTAAGGACTTTATCATTACATCATGATTGCATTGTTTTTATTAACAATCCTTGGTTCCGATAAGGATACAACCCGTGAGCTTATCCCCTATCTTGCGGGAGACCAGGGCAGCGGGTTTATCCTGTGGGGTGATGCCGAAGCCGACGATCTGATCACAAGAATCTTCCCTGCGGTAACGGAAGCGATGAAGGCTGATACCTCTAAAACCTTCAGGGCTGTTGCCTCTATAGAGATAGATCGTTCAGGAGCGATCGTCAAGGAGCCTGAGCTTTTAGAGAAGAGCAAAGTCCCCAAATGGGACACGACGATTATCACGATCTTGCGCGGCTGGTTGTTCGAAACGTCTCGTGACAGCCTGCGCTGGGATACGGTCGAGTTCCGGTACATAGCGCGTAAATCCGGAAAAGGAAGCACCTCCATTATCAAAGCCAGGGGACGTGAAGACTTCCATCCTGCCGCTTTCACCTCGGTGGATAAAATTCTGGCTGACCAGTCAAAAATGAACGCTCCTCGTGACAGCATCACGCCGATGGGCATCAACGTTACCTTCTCAGGCGATCTTGGTCTTAACGATCTGGAAAGTCACATCATGCCTGATCTCGAAGAAAGCATGAACGAGAAAGGCATCGCCTATGTTACCGCACGTTTTGAGATCGTGGTAAACGATAAAGGTGCAATCGATGATATCAGGGTTATCCAATCAAGCGGGAGAACTGCCTGGGATTCGGAACTTGAGAAGGCCATGCTTCAGTGGCGATTCAAGCCGTCATACAGGCTGCAGCGCAAAACCGACGTGATATTTGTAGTGAGCCTGGAGTGAAGGGTTTACTCCTCTCGGATAAAAAGATCAAACATAATGCGAAACCAAGAGCGTGGAGAATAGGCCCTGTGTCGATTAAGGTTTAATCACTGCCAGCTAAGGTCTTGACAGATTCAGGTGCAGCTACTATTCTCAAAACGTGCGACGGCTAAATGGTTGAGGCAGTCTTCACCGGGATGTCGAACGCGTTTGCAGACGTTAGTTAAACCATCGAAGAACAGCTATAAAAACATAGAGCTATGCCGAGGAAATTCCAGTTATCTCGAGAGAAATATCTAAAGTCTTTGCCGAATGGGTCAGTGCACCTACTGAGATGTAGGTAACACCTGTGAGGGCTATATCCCGGACGGTCTCAAGGTTTACGCCGCCCGAGACCTCAAGTTCTACCTTTCCTTTAACGAGCTTAACCGCTTCACGCATCGCATCCAGGCTCATGTTATCAAGCATGATACGATCGACACCCCCTGTATCGAGAGCCTCCTTAACCTGATCCAGGGTCGCACACTCAACCTCGATCTTTAAATCTCCGTGGGAGTTCTGTGCCGCTTTGACCGCTGCCGCAAGCGAACCACAGGCGGCGATGTGGTTATCCTTGATAAGAACCATATCGTAAAGACCCATACGGTGGTTGTAGCCCCACCCATATCTGACGGCGGCTTTCTCAAGCGCTCGCAGACCAGGCGTCGTCTTTCGGGTATCAAGTATCTTCGCGTTGGTGCCATGAACCGCGGTCACGAAACGAAAGGTCAGTGTAGCGATGCCGGAAAGATGTTGAAGGAAATTAAGAGCCGTCCGCTCGGCCACAAGGATTCCCCTGGCAGGTCCTGAAAGCTTGGCCAGCTCATCACCTGGATTTATCCTCTCCCCATTGTTAAACAAGAAGGTTACTTCAACCCGCTCATCTACCTGGCGAAACGCCTCCTTTACTACCTCTGCCCCAGCAAGTACCCCCTCATCCTTGCAGAGTATAATGGCTTCGGCCTGAGCTCCTGCAGGTACCGTCGCCAAGGTGGTAACGTCACCTATACCTATATCCTCGGCAAGCGCACGCCTTACGCTGTCCTTTACCGTATCTTCGTAGAAATGAGAGTTGCTCATCGGAGTATTTTAGTCGAATTAACAAACAGGTCAACTAATATAACCGAGTCATCCATGATGAGTTTAAGATTCTCTCTCCTCCAGCTTGACGAAACCCTGCTCAGAGCTATACTGAACTGATGAAGAAATTCAAGGCGCTGTTCAAGCCCGAACCTGAAGGGAGATACACCGCATCTGTTCCCTCTCTGCCCGGATGCATCTCTTACGGGGAAACCCTGGAGGAAGCGAAGAAGATGCTTGCCGACGCCATTTCCTGTTACCTGAAATGTATGAAAGAGCACGGCGAATGTTCTCTGGATGATTCAAAGTGCATAGTGGATGAAATCTCAATCGCAGATGAATAAGGTCCCTGCGTTAAAATCAAAAGATCTGTTGCGCCTCCTGAAAGACGCGGGATTCCACGAAGATCATCGTTCGGGTAGCCACGTCATCATGCACTCGGATTCCAGAGGGGCGCGAGTAGCTGTCCCTTTCCACCAAAAGGACCTGCCAATGGGTACCACACAGGCGATACTGCGGGCGGCGCATCTCGATCCCGAGAGGATGTTGGAGCTCTTGTATGCCTGAGTTCAGGCTGGTAACCGACATGAAGCCGGCGGGCGATCAACCCCATGCGATAGCCGAACTGGTGGAGGGCATAAAGAGAGGCGACAGACATCAGACCCTTTTAGGCGTAACCGGGTCGGGCAAGACGTTCGTGATGGCCAACGTCATTCAAGAGGTGCAGAGGTCAACCTTGGTTATGAGTCCGAACAAAACCCTTGCAGCTCAGCTTTACGGCGAGTACAAGCAGTTCTTTCCGCACAACGCGGTGGAGTTCTTCATCTCGTACTACGACTACTACCAGCCCGA
>JAGMDF010000117.1 GCA_023128825.1 Caldifarciminota bacterium
CTCAACATAAAGAGATGGCCGAGCTGCCGAAATCCTCCCTGAATGCGCAACAAAAAACATTCAAGGAGGTACTTTTCATGAGCAAGCACGTGATATTCGTGTTGATAGCGGGACTACTCCTGCTAACTGTTGTCGGATTCTCCGATACTGAAGACACCGCGGAGGCAGCACTTACACTGACGAGCGTTATCGATGTCACCATTGACGATAGCTTATTGGCGGGTATCAGCGTAGGACAAGATTCATCGAGTGGCGCTGATTACAATCTAGAAGATCTTTTCGGCACCGCCGATCCAATAGTCGTTGCCTTCGGAGGCACCTTTACAGTGAAGATCATCGCCCTGACGAAATTCGCAGTTGGGATCAACTATACAGCCTCTTCAACCCTGATAACTCCGATCGAGTTTAGCCACCCTGACGCGGTCCTGGTGCTAACAGATGGGACTGGCGCTTATTGGTCTGGTTCGCTAGCGACATCCTACATCCCTTACTCTGCCGGCGTAAGTACTATTCTCTCCATTAGCGACGACTTTGATTGTGTGAACAACACACCGGGGGAGTCCGAGGATTACGACTTGAGCGTTAACCTGGATGAGCTCGGTGACCGAGAGGCCGGCGAGGTGATCACTTTCACCGCCAAAGTATGGGTCTGGGACTCAACCACATGAAGTAGCTGCGGAGAAGGGGGGAAGATCTCCTTCCCCCCGCAGCTCTGCAAAGAAAGGAGACGCGTTTGTGAAGTGGCTTGCACTTGCCATGATCTTTGCAGAGGCACTGCTGGTTTTCCATGGCCAGGCCTGCGCCGATACCGAGGATGCCGTATCGGTCACCCTGCGTATTCTCGGCCCCGCTGTCGTGATTGACGATGTCTTCGTGAACGAGGGCGAGATGGCAACGTTCACCGTGAGCTTATCTTACCCAAGCGCTGGAACGATCACGGTGGACTACGCCACCGCGGATGAAACGGCGGTGGCTGGGGAAGACTACACACCGGCAAGCGGGACCATCGCATTCCCGCCAGGGCAGACGAGCCACACGCTTAACGTCGTGACCCTGGAGGATTCGCTCGATGAGGCAAACGAGACGTTTTACGTAAATTTAGGCAACGTCACTGGGCCTGCCAGCCTGACCGATAGCCAGGGACTTGGTACGATTCTAAATGACGACGGTATTCCCTCTATTGTGATCGATGATGTCCTGGTGTACGAGGGCGAGACGGCGACGTTTACGGTACGCCTGTCAAACTTGAGCACCGAGACAATCACGGTAAGCTGCGCTACCACGGAAGGCACGGCGCTTGCAGGGGAGGACTACACGGTTGCAAGCGGGATCGTTACCTTTCTGCCAGGGCAGATGAGCCACACGTTTAACGTCGTGACCCTGGATGACCTGCTCGATGAGGTCAACGAGACGTTCCTTGTGAACTTGGGTAATGTCACAGGGCTCGCCAATCTGGCAGACAGTCAAGGTATGGGCACGATCCTGGACAACGATCCGGCCATACCGGGGGAGGGTAGCCCAGGAGGCGGCGCGGTGGTAGAGGGAACAGCGTGCATGCCCCTCTTCCCCCTAATGCTTCCTAGTCTCCGCGGCTACCGCCGAGCCACTCTGGTTGGGGATGAGGACGGCGACGGATGCGTCGGAGAGGGGGATACCGTACGCTATCATGTGACCGTGTGGAACGAAGGGCCTTCCCTTATCTCGAACGTCTGTTACCTTGATGTGCTCGATCCCCACGGCTATCTTGTAGCAGGGAGCCTCACTTGTTCGCGTGGCGAGGTCCAGGCTGGAGGGCTCCTTGGCTTGGAGAGTGTGAGTCTGACTCTTATGGCTCTTGAGCCTGGGGCTGTTGTTGAGATCTACTACGACGTTCGCGTGGCAGCCGCACTGCCCGAGGGTGTCTGGGCCTTTGTAGGCCAGGGGATCCTCACCGCCGACGGGGCGTCTACAGTCCTCACCGATGACCCCATGACTGCGGCGCTCATGGACGCGACCGTGGTGCCCCTAGCAGGTGCCGGGAAAACCGAGCCAAGGCCCCTTCTGGTGGAGAAGCGGGCTACTGTCCTTGACCCGGCAG
>JAGMDF010000118.1 GCA_023128825.1 Caldifarciminota bacterium
TGTTATATCCTTAGATGTTCTGGAGCGTAAGCTCCGAATAATTATGAGAATGCCCCGAAGGGGAACGGGTGTTACGGGGGTGTTACGGGCGGGTGTTACGGGGGGGTTACGGGTAGACCTCAAGGTCCTTGCCTGAAACGACCTTGCCCGAGTAGTGCTGTTTGATCTCAGCAAGAAGTTCCTGGTCTGATGTACCCCAGAAGAGCTGATGGTAGAGGATAAGGAGTTTGGGTTGCGCCTTCGAAGCGATCTCTGCCAGTTGCTCTGAAGAGGTGTGAACCGAGGCATGGTATCGTTGCCAGTCTGCAGGACGCTTTGCAAATCCGGCAAGCGAGTAGACCTCGTGGACAAGAATATCGCACCCTTTAGACTTCTCTATAAGAATATCCGAAGGTGCGGTATCGGCTGAGATAACGATGGTTCGATCCGGTGCGATAAACTTGTACCCGTACGCTTTCCACGAGCCGTGTTCGACGGGGAAGGCCTCCACCTGGACGTTGGTATCATCATAGATCAGACCTTCCTCGATCTCGTGGGCATTGACCTTCCACCCGGTATCATTGGATGGCTGAAGGCCTTGTAAACGCTCACTGATATCCTCCTTATATGCGGCAAGGACGTGTTCGGTCATCGCGCGGATTCCGGGAGGGCCAAAGACCTCAAGCGGTTCTGACCTGCCCAGCACCCAGGGGGTGAGGATTAAATCAGGGTAGCCCACGGTGTGGTCGGAGTGCAGATGGGTAAGAAATGCTTTGGTGAGTTTGGTAACATCCAGTCCGGCCTCAATTGAACGGTGCACCACCCCTGCACCGAAGTCAACGATGTATGGTTGATTATTGGAAATAACCGCCAGCGCCGGTCCCCAGCGACCTTGCTCGGCGTTGGGAGTTCCGGTGCCAAGAAGCACCAGGCTTGTGGAGTTTTGTGGAGCGCAGGCACACATTCTTGTTACCTACTTCTGAAACTGTTGTATAATTTCATCAGCGAAGGTTACGTACGCAAACCCGAAGGCGAGATTGAGCAAACTTGCCAGATGCATCTCTTCGTTGATGGTTCCTGTGCCGTCGGCAAGAAAGAACACCCGGTAGTCCCGGTAATAGGCGTCGCGCGCTGTAGATTCACAACACATATTAGTCATAATGCCGGAGATGACAAGGTCCTCTATCTTTAAACATCGCAGCACCGTTTCCAAATCCGTATTGTAGAAAGTGGAGTAACGATGCTTGAGGATGACTTTTTCGTTAGACAGCGGAGTGATGTCTGCTTGCACTTCGCTCTCTGGACTCCCTTCAAGACACATTCCCTCCCACCACCAGCCCATGATACCGGCGTCAAGACGATCGGGGTGATGAACGTGCCGGGTATAAATCACCGGGCGGTCTGCTTTTCGAAAAGCAGCGATAAGTCGTTTAAGTGTGGGGAGAATGGCAACTCCACCGCAGGTGAACGTGGGAGAAGCCGGATTCAGGAAAAACCGCTGCATATCAATCACGAGAAGGGCTGACTTGTCGAGGTTAAGCCGCATCTGATGCTTATTGAAAGGCGCGATCTTCCCCAGCCAGAGTTGCGTCTTTGCTTTAAGTGATTCTTCGGTTACGTACGGTTCCACAGTGATCTCCTTTTTTGCTTTAACCTGCCCGGTCATCAACACTTGAACCTTTTAAGTATTTGATTGCTTCTATCCTTATCAAGCTTCTTTACCGCCTCCTTGAACACCACCGGCTTAATCTCCTGGACATCAACCAACCTCTCAAGGAAAGCAACCAGCTCAATGGAGTAGTCCTTGGCCATCTTCCGCATTGCCCAGCTCCTCGCCCACGATTTGCAGCAAGGGTATGTTCGACTTCCTGGTTACATCGTCCAGAATCTGGAAGAACCCGGCCTCGTTACCATGCTTGAATTTCTCGACCGCCTCGCTGGCAAGTTTCCTGATCAGGGCGGTTGTGTATTTGGATTTCATTTCCCTTTAAGTTTCTTGCCCATGCGGATATCCAGAGGTACGTAACCCATCCTGCGAAACAGCGACTGTGCCGGTGTGTTGGTGTCCCACACCATAAGATCAAGATTGGTTATACCTTTGCAGAGCGCCCAGCGCTCAACCTCTTGCATGAGCGCTTTACCCATACCAGTACGTCGGAAGCGCTCGTCCACGCAGATGTACTGAATGGTAAGGTACGGTGAATCTAACAAATCGTCAGGATAGTTCTCTATCACACCCATCACGAAACCGGCAATCTCACCATCCTTCTCCGCAACCAGGATTACGGTTCCCTTATCCACCAACGCCTGGGAAAACGACTCCTGCTCCTTTTTGACATCTATCGGTTCTCCCAGCCTCTCCCCGAACCCAGCCGGGCTGAGCCGGTGCATAAGTTTTGTCGCCTCGGCATAAAGATTAACAATTCCAGGAATATCTTCCGTTCTCGTCGATCGAATTTCATAATCCATTTACTCAACTCCTTATCCTAATACTCCAATACCACGGTGTGCATAGTCATCTTCCATTCGTTTCCAATCCTGGAATAGATCTTGCATACTCTTACTTTCCAGTGGACCACAAAAATCCTCATTTTGTTCAAATGGTTTATCATAACCTTTACGATGTATCTTGTCCCAAAAGGAATCGAACTCTTTAACCCTAGAAAAACCCCAACGTAATCAAAGCCCTTCTCTTCAAGGAAAATCTCCAATGCTTGCTTCAGGTTCTTCGCCAACTGTTCGTACTTCGGACAAGCCTCTTCATATTGTTTTCTTAAGGATTCCTTGTCGAAAGGTTTTTTAGACTTTGCTTTCGGCATAATGGAATATACACCACTCCTACAAACCTGTCAAGTCTATGGGAGAATTCAGGATACGAGACATCTTTCCTGCTTGACACTCGATTCATTTCGGTTAGAATTTGAGGGACGGTGGGTGTGGCTCAATTGGCAGAGCACTTGACTGTGGCTCAAGATGTTGTGGGTTCAAGTCCCATCACCCACCTTTTGATACCCCAAACGAACCCTTCGATTTCGTTTGGGAACCCAGGATGAAATCCTCCCTTTTTCCTTCGGAAAAAGGATCGGAGAAAGAACCTGGTTGGAGCTGATTAAAAGTTGACTCCTTAATTTTTTACCTTTGCAACCTATCGTGGTTTAGGCAAGAAAAGCAAGGTTACATTATCCTCATCATCCACAGAGAGAGCGCCATCACCACCATCCCTAAGATTAGCCCGATGATCGCCAGGTGGTCGTGACCGTATGCCTTTGATGCCGGAACAAGTTCATCGATTGATATGAAAACCATGATACCGGCAACCGCGGAAAGAACCGCGCCGAGCAGAGGTTCATTCAAGAACGGCAGAAGGATAAGTGCGCCAAGACCTGCACCAACAGGTTCGGAAACGCCTGAGAGAAATGACCACCAGAAGGCTTTGGAGCGCGAACCGGTTGCGGCGTAGATAGGCGCGGCTACAGCCAGTCCCTCCGGTATATTATGGATGGCTATGGCCACTGCAATAGTTAATCCAAAGGCAGGGTCCTTGAGCGCTCCTGCGAATGCGGCCAAGCCCTCGGGAAAATTGTGGATGCCTATGCCCAGCGCTACCATTAAACCGGTTCGCATAAGCTTTTTGTTACCCCTTATCTTGCCTTTGAAGGTATGGTGTTCTGCCTTGTAAGAATGCGGAATGAATACATCTATTAAAAACATAAAAATCATCCCGCCAAAGAAAGCTACAAATCCCCCAAAGAGACCCAACTCCTCGATTCCAGTGGGCAAAAGCTCTACGAACGAAACAAGAATCATCACCCCTGCTGAAAAACCAAGCGAAAAGGTGAGGAATCGCGGCCCCGGATTCTTAACGAATATGCCTATGACGCTGCCGATGGTTGTGGAAAGCCCGGCCAGGGCTGAGAGCGCAAACGCGTAAAGGATGTTCTGATTAATACTTCGCCCCCACAGGCATTGTTTTCTTAACTACCCCTTCCTGTCAAGGATAGGGTTAGAAGGATTAACCATTCTCGCTTACTCATTAAAACTTCAATTCAATTCCCACTGGGCAGTGGTCTGAACCCATTACATCGGAGAGGATAAAGGCGGATTTAAGATTGTTCAAGAGGTCAGGCGTGATAAAGAAGTAATCCAGGCGCCAGCCGACGTTGCGCTCGCGGGCGCGGAAACGCTGATCCCACCAGGTATAAGCCCCGCGCTTGTCAGGGTAGAAGTGCCTGAAGGTATCCACGTAGCCATAGGAGACGAACTTGTCCATCCATTCCCGCTCTACTGGCATGAACCCGGTGTGATTGATATTGGCTTTTGGCCGGGCGATGTCTATCTCGCGGTGCGCGGTGTTGAAATCCCCGCAGAGAACGATACCTCTGGCCTGTTTGCGGAAGTCTTCGGCGACTTCAAGCATTCTATCACAGTACTCCAGCTTATACGGCACGCGGTAGTTCTCGGCGCCGCCGTTGGGCATGTACACGTTGAACAGTACGAACTCCGGAAAGTGAAGGATGATGAGTCGTCCCTCGTTGTCGAACCGCTCCTCGCCTAATCCGTACTCGACCTTGAGGGGTTCTTGTTTACAGAACGCCGCGGTGCCTGCGTATCCCTTGCGCTCCGCGCTCGAATAGTAAACGTGGCAGCCTGGGATCTCCAAGAGATCGGCGGATAGCTGTTCTGGCTGGGCTTTGGTTTCCTGGATGCCTAAGAAGTCGGGCCGAGCCTTACCAAACCATTCCAGGAACCCCTTGCGGTGCGCGGCCCGCACCCCGTTCACGTTCCACGAAAGAAGTGTCAGCTTTACCATGACTTATGATACTCTACTTGTGAAAAATTTCAAGTCCCTCTTCCTTAGAACCCGGTCAGCCCTACATCGCACTCGTTACAAAAAAGGTGGTCAAAAGGTGGACAAAAGGTACCCAAAAGCTGGACAAAAGATGGACAAAATTTCGAGGTCCCCGCGACATGAAATGACGACGCTTGCGGAGTAACTGCGTAGTAACTTTGTGTGATATACAAAGTATCTGGGATCCCCAAGCGGATGCGCTTGTACCCCCTTAGGGTGAAGCAACCGCGTGGGGTATTTTATCGCCCAAACTTGCGGGCGATGATGGTGATTAGCATGCCTAAGAAAACGTAACCGAGGATGACTTCGATTACCGCCGCGACTTGGGTACCAGTGCTGTGAAGGGCAGGCGAGATGTCGCCGAACCCCAACGTAGCAAAGGTCACGACACTGAAATAGAGGCAGTGCCAGAATTTGGTGATAGGCTCTCCCCCATTCGTAACCAACTTACCTGCCAACCAGTAGATACTGGAAAAGATGAGAATGGTTGCAAAAGCGCCCACAACCGTTCGCCACAACTTTTCGCCGAAGCCAGCCAGGGTATTTAGAAGGAGCAAAACGAACCAACTTCCGAACTTCCTGTCTTTCCATGCCGCACGCTGCGCCATGAGCTTTTCTCGATAATGAGCCTTCGCCTCATCGTCATATCGTCCCTGCTGGTGGAAGTAGTTCTTAAGCAGGCGATAGGCATCGCGGGCACCGTGCCAATTCCTTTTGTTCTCTTCCCCCACCCTTGCTTTACCTACCCATTTCCCGTTTTCTCGCTTCCTTAACTGCTTCCAGGTCAGCCTCTTTGCCCCGTCAAGCTCTACCGCGTATAGAAACGCCCCATTTAACTCGACTCCCTCAAGGTCGGCATTTTGGAAATTTGTCCCACCGAGATAGGCTTCCTGAAGCTTGGCATCGCTGAGGTCAGCATTTTGGAAGTTAGTTCTTCCGAGGAGGGTTTTCTGCAGTTTGGCTTCGCGGAGGAACGCTTTCTGAAGTTCGGCTTCACCAAGATTAGCATTCTGAAGGTTGGCTAAATAGAGGAGAGCATTTTGTAGTTTGGCTCCGGCAAGATTAGCGTTCTGAAGTTCAGCTTGATTAAGGTCGGCACTCTGAAGATTGCCTTCCTCAAGGTTAGCTCCCTGGAGATTGACGCCGTAGAGACTGGTTTTCTTGAGATTGGCTTCCTGAAGATTGACCTTATGGAGATTGGCTAAGCTGAGGTTAGTTCCCTCAAAAGAATGGCGTTGACTTGCCCACTCCTCTATCTTTGCTTTATACATAACCTTTGCTTCTACCGATAGGTGTTTCCAGCAATAATCCTCGCCTAAAACAGCGCAGCACACAGCCAGTTTTCGCATAAGTTCCTGTTCTTTTTCACCACCAGAACCAAAGCCCGGAAGTTTCTTTGCTTGCTTCTGGCACTCCTCGTGTTTGCACCACTTCCAAACTTTCGGGTCGGGGAGTTTGGAGCCTTTTGCGGGTTTGCGCCCTCTAGGTTTGGCCATGTGCAATTTTAATGTAGGTTATGGGAGGTGTCAAGCATCCCCTCCCCCTTTGTCCCCCTACCCTATGGGGTGCAGTAAAATTGGCACCCCAAGGGGCACGCTGTCCACAAGGGAGGGGGAGTCATTGCGAGATCAAATGGAGAGTGGGTTCTCTAACCCGCTGCTTCTTAAATCGCGGACTGGAGAGTCCGCGCTCCATGATACATGATAAGGAAGGCACTTTGCCACAAGGGAAGGGGATTTGTAGCACAGGCTCTCCAGCCTGTGCTTGATATTAGAAACAGCCTGGAGAGGCTGTTCCACATTATATTCTTATTTTTCTGCGATCTTTTAACCTTACGGTTTGCAGACGAGGAGAAAAGGAGCATGTTTAAAACTGCCTTATATCCACCTCT
>JAGMDF010000119.1 GCA_023128825.1 Caldifarciminota bacterium
ACTCCCTTAACCCGCGCGAGTTCGTGAGGTTAGAGGGGATGATGCGGGCGGTGTGCCGTGTCTCGTCCGAGCGATCGCTTCGCCGCGTGCGCCGCGAGCGGCTGCTTGCACTTCGCGATCAGCTCAAGGCAGAGCTTGAGCGAGTCCAACAGGCGCTATCCATGTTGGAAGAGGAGGAAGAAGCCTAGTTTGTGGCACAGGCTCTCCAGCCTGTGCCTTTGATTCACACATTCGTCGTCGCCAGTTTGTAGAGGCAAGACATGCCGTGCTCCCTGTAAGATAATTTAATCCGTGCAATCTGCGTTCCGAAGGAGAACGACTGCAAGGAGTTCTAATCTGCGGTTCATTATCTTGACCTCAGTGCCAGGTTACGTATCATCCACTCATGGAAGTGATCCTTGCCGGCTTCAACCTGGACACCGCGATCATAAAAGAACTCAATGAGGGCAACAAGGATTTGCCGATCACCCCTGAGACCCTTTCTGCGGCATATGCACGTATCAGCCGATCACCAATGAGGGTTGATCAACTAAGGGCGCAGGCGCGTGAGGAGGTGGAACGCGCCCGACGCTCGAACCGAACCATCATCTTCGAGATGGGTCACCACTCGGTGGCCGAGCACGCCTGCTTCAACTTCGACGTGATCGGGATATCGAGATTGGCGGTGGAGGCTTTGCAGGGATTCCGTCTTGCTTCATATACCGAAAAGTCACAGCGCTACATCACGTTGAGCGACGATTTTGTGCTACCTCAAGAGATCGTGGAACTGGGCAAAGAAGATGAGTTCAAGGAAGTCATAGCCGCCCAGAACGCCCTCTACCACTCGCTGTTTGAGGACTTAAGGACCTATCACGCCGAGCATGATTCTGTTCTGGCCGAGAACAAACGTGACCTTGCCAACCGGGCCAAGGAGGACGCCCGTTACGTTGCCGCACTGGCAACCCAGAGTCAGCTTGGGATGACCGTTAATGCCCGGGAGCTTGAGCTTATGGTGCGCCGGTTTGCATCCCATCGGCTGGCTGAGGTAAGGGAGCTTGGGCAAAAGTTGTACGATGAGGCCAGGCGCATAGCGCCATCGCTTCTTCTCTTCTGCGAACCCAATCGGTTCGATCGGGAGACCTATCCCGCTTTGGCCGGGTGCGCAAAAAAACTTGAGTCCGGGAATCCTCCTCAAGCCGATGTGACACTTATCGAATCAACGGAAGATGCCGACCTTAAACTGCTTGCCGCACTTCTCTACCGCGTCAGCTCTGTATCCTTTGAAGCCTGCCGAGAAGCTGTCGAGAAGATGACAGACCAACAGCGGTTGGATTTAATAAAGATCGCATTTGAGCGAGCCGAATTGTATGATTCGATGCTGCGCGAGTTCGAGCACCTGGTGCTGAGTTATGAGTTGATCTGCTCGGCCTCATGCTTTGCCCAGCTCAAGCGCCACCGGATGACGACCATATCGCCTCAGCCTTACGATCCTGACCTTGGGTTCAGCCTGCCGGAACCAATCGAGAGGATCGGTCGAGAAGCGGAGTTCAAGCACATCATGGAACATAGCCTTACACTTTATCATGAGATAGCCCGTGAGAATCCTGATACTGCTACATATATCCTCACCAACGCCCACCGCAGAAGGGTGCTTGTGACATTAAATGCTCGCGAGCTTTACCACTTCTCAAGGCTGCGTTCGGATTCCCATGCACAGGCCGAGATACAGGGGATCTCTAACCAGATGGTCCATCTGGGTAAGATGGTTATGCCTCTGGCCCTCCTGCTTGCCGGGGGCAAGGACGCCTATCCCCAGATATATGCCAGGATTTTTGGACATCCCCCCAAGGTAACAGAAGCAGAACTCCCAGGGGAACACACCATAGACTCGTAACATCCCACACCAATTTTCTATCTCTTAATATAAGGAGGGACCCAGCGTTCACAGATTCCGCAGATATGCCTTATGGGGTCCCCAGACTTTTGCGTTGCAAAAGTCTGGGGTGATACTAGTCTATGAAAAGTATGTCTATGGATGCATCATCCTTAGCGATGGCTTCGTCAATCTCTTCGTGCATCATAAGTGGATAGGTGGCCTCGTTAATCAACGCACGGGATGTTCGGGTCTCACGTTCGTTGCCGTCCGGCATGGTGTACTGAAAATCCCATGCTAAAAGGAGTGCCCGCGTCCCGATGCCGTTGAGCTTTCGCACCAGAGGCACGTAGTCTCCATCGCAGGCAAGAAGCGCCACTACGTCAAGCTGTTTGTGGACCGCGAGATCGAACGCCTCAAGCGAGAGCCAGACATCTATGCCTTTCTCCTGAGGTCTGAAGGAACGCTCATCTACAGGAAGGTAATGCTGAACCACGCCGGCGCGGATGAGCACGTCGTCGAACAGACGCTCGGCCTTGAGCTTGCCTGCATGATCGGCGGCCTCGGCACTGAATCTGCCACGAAAGTAGTGGGCCTCTACGATATGCACGCGGGTTGCATCAACATTCTCAAGCTCGGAAACCTTTTGGCGGATAAACTCGTGAATCCCGTATATAGATATCCGTGATTGCTTGGAGTGGTAAAATTTGTAGTAGTTGCTTACCTCGTTGAGGTAGCCCCCGTCATAAAACACCGCCACTCTTACCATCCCCTTCTTTTCACTACGTTCAAGCATCATCTCTCCTTAAGCTAAACATCTTGCTGTATCATTTCAACTAACGCTAAATGCCGGTCCGGTTCTACTCATCGCCGAAACGACACTCTACCACCAATTATTATCGAAATTCAGCACACGTCAACCCCTATAACTATCTACAAGAAGGCGACCAATCTTTCTATGAGGCCACCACTCAGGTAAGCTCAAGCCTTTCAGCTTTTATCTGCCTCACTTTTTCTTTTCTGCTTTGGCCGGTTCCGTCTTTTCCTTGAACAGCTCGGCTATGCCTGCAATAGAGGCCATAACGCTCGAGACCTCGTAAGGAAGGAATACCTTATTCGCCTTACCCTGCGCTATGACCTGCAGGGCTTCAATATACTTGATAGCGATGAGGTCGTTGGTTGGATCGCCTTCGTGGATTGCTGAAAAGACGTTCTTGACCGCCTGTGCCTCGCCTTCGGCGATGGCGATCTTCTTGAACCGTTCGGCCTTGGCTACCCGCTCGATGGCTTCAGCCTCGCCCTCGGCGCGAAGGATGGCCGACTGCTTCTCACCCTCGGCCTTGAGGATGCGAGCTTGCCTATCACCCTCGGCCTTGTTGATGGTCGCTTCCTTGATACCCTGGGCTTCAATGACCATGGCGCGGCGCTCACGCTCGGCGCGCATCTGCTTGTGCATGGCGTCGGTAACGTCGCGGGGCGGCTCGATGCGCTGTAGCTCAACACGGGTTACCTTGATTCCCCACTTATCGGTCGCATCGTCCAGCACCTGACGAAGCCTGGTGTTTATGGACTCGCGGGATGTAAGCGACTTGTCGAGCGTAAAATCACCAATCACATTTCTCAGGTTGGTCTGGGCAAGCTTGACTGCCGCCAAACGGAAGTCCTTAACGTTATAGACAACCTTTACAGGATCGGTTACCTCGTAGTAGATAACCGCGTCAACGGTCACAACCACGTTATCCGCGGTGATAACCTCCTGCGGCGGGACGTCCACCACCTGCTCGCGCATATCCACCCGGGTAAGCTTCTCCAGGAACGGGTTTATCATGTTAAGACCGGACGAAACCGTACGCTGGTACTTACCCAGTTTTTCGACCAAACCCTTCTGCCACGGCCGCACGATGCGGATCGCGGCCAGCACTACGATCAGAACAAAGACCGCAACGATTACTATTATAGTAATCCAAATAGCCACTTATTCCTCCTTTACTTTAACAATAAGCCGCACGCCCTCGACGCGAACGACCTCTACTTTGGCTCCCGATTCAATTGGGGTTCCCTCGATACTGTCCGCCCGCCACTCCTCATGTGTTACCCTCACCATCCCTTTATTGGTCATGGGATCAATCCGCTCGATCACCACGCCCTGTTTCCCTATCATGCGGTCCGCGGCCACCCCCTCCTTTGAGGCCTTGCGAGTTACCCTTTTGAAAAACACACGAGAGAGCCCGAAGAGCACGGCAGAAACCGCCACCGCAACGAGGATCTGCGACCAGATGGGTAATCTCAGCAGGGCAAACAAGGCACCCGCAACTGCGCCGATGCCGAACCACATCAAGGCAAAACCTTCGGTAACCATCTCCCCTATGAAAAACAAAACCGCTATCGCAACCCAGACGATGAGCATGATTATATGAACATTCATCAATAAACCTCCTGAACTGAAAGCTCTCGGCTCACTATTCAAATTACAACCAATCTTGTGAGGTTATTCAACATCCGCTGAAGGATAAACACTTAAAGGGATATTGTCAAGCGAACTAATATGCTCCTTTTCGCTTAAGGCGAAAAGATCGCAGGGGGAAAAAAGGAGCGAAGCCTTTCGCTTCGCTCCAAATGATTGCAGAATTTCGGTTATCTGACAATCAACACCCGTTCGGTGCAGGAGGAGCCACAAGCTGAAAGGCGAACGAAGTAGACGCCTGCAGAAACGCGGGATGCATTCCAGGCAATCTCGCCCGATCCTGCAGGGGTATGTCCTTGCTTAATGGTTTGGATCCTGCGGCCCGTGGCGTCGAAGACTGAGATGTTGATGTCTGAGGCATGGGGCAGGGAGTAACGCAGACCAATCAAGCCGTCCGAGATGTTCGCGGTGGTAAGGTTCAGTTTAAGAGGATCGGTAGGACTTGTGGTTTTTTGCTCTTCTATCCCGATCCAGGGAAAGCCCTGATTGAATGCCGCTTTGACCGCATCCGCATTTGCCTGGAGCTCACTTAGGGTCTCAGCAAACACCACGGCCAGGGTGTAGTCGTACTCGTCG
>JAGMDF010000012.1 GCA_023128825.1 Caldifarciminota bacterium
TACCTGGGTGACCGCATCCACTTCGATCTCTTCTGGGTAGAACCGGGACTGGGGTTTGCATATCTGGAGATAGAGAAACCGGATACCAGCGAGGTAGGGTTTGAGATCTCCGAATATACAATCTCCCTTGCCCCGCGGATCGAAACTCGTGGTTACCTGGGGGGAGTCCAGATACGAGCAGGGATGGATATGCCTGCCGTACCTCCTGCCTTTTCGCTCTTCTTCGATACCAGGGATGAAATGCCCCTTACAGATTCTCTTATCATGATTCCTGAGCAAGACCCTGCACCTGAACGCGCCTGGCGCTCGTGGATCGAGGTCCAAAAGGAATGGGGAGAGCGCTGGAGCACAGGCATCTCGTTTCACTCAAGTCTGGGTTACAGGGTTCTTTCCGGAGGTCTTAATCCGACCGAGGAGCCTGCCGACACCGTTCAAACGGCTGGGGTCTTCCTGGAGGGCAAAAGTTTCAGCCTGGAACTAGGACCCTTGTTAGAGTACCGCTCGGAATGGCTGGGCATAAGAGCCGCCTACCTGTTCGCATCAGCTAAGTCAACAACCCTGGGCCCTATCGGAGACTACGAGCGCCTTTTGGCCGGGGACTCCCTGTCTGATGAGATGCAGAGGCTGCCGCTCGATTCCCGCCACAAATTTTGCCTTGAGGCCGACGTGTCAACTCCCGTGGACATGCCCTTTCTTGCCAGAGAATGGTTCATCCAGCCCGGACTGGCGCTGGCCTCGGGTTTCCCTGATGAGGAGGGGCCGGATGGAAAAGTTCCCTGGTGGGCATGGTGCGAGGTTAGAGCAGGCAGGGTAATTTCTATCGGCGCCTTCAAGGCGGAGGTCGGGGTCGAGCTTTTGAATCCATTTAACTGGAAAGAGCCGGTGTTCGGCGAGCTGCCCGCCCCATTGCTTCCCAGCGAAGAAGAGTTCCCGGACAGGACCGTGCTGGGCGATGAGGATTATCGCCCTTCGCGAGACGCGAACCACGACGGCTATATAACCGCAGCCGAAGAGGTCCAGGCTTACAGACGCGCCAGGGCGTTCTACGACGCATACACCCCAAGCCCATTGCCTGCCCGCAGCCTTGATATAAGGATTTCCCTAAAGTTCTAAAAATATGCTTCTTTGCGGCTAAGCCAAGGGAGTATGGCACAACCTCGACCACACAGGCATCACAATCTCTATTGGTAAAAGTGAGGGTTTAAATTATCCCAGAAGGGCTCGGGTGAACTTAGCGGCACAGAAGGGCACTATGTCCCCAGTCTGTTCCCCTACGCCTATGAAGTAGATGGGAAGCGAGAAGCGTTCGACTATAGGGATAACCACCCCGGCCTTACAGGTGCCGTCGAGCTTTGCGATCACGAGACCGGTGACGCCAATGGCGTCGTAGAACCCCTGGGCCTGTCTTAATCCGTTCTGGCCGGTGGAGGCATCCATGACTAGAAGGACTTCATGAGGTGCTTCGGGGATGAGCTTGGTGGCAACCCTGCGGATCTTCTCGGCCTCGGCCATCAGGTCGCGGCGGGTGTGCAGCCGGCCCGCGGTGTCGATAAGGACAACACCGTAATCCTTTGAGAGGGCCTTCTTTAGGGCGTCGTAGACCACCGCACCCGCGTCCTGTCCTTGAACTGAGGAAACGATGTCGGTACCGGTTCGGGCGGCCCACCGCTCAAGCTGCAGGCCAGCCGCGTCACGGTAGGTGTCTGCGGCGGCGATGAGAACCTTGCGGTTCTTCCACAGGGCGGCGAGCTTTGCGATAGTGGTGGTCTTGCCAGAACCGTTGGTTCCTATGATCATTACAACCGTAGGATGAGCACCGAACTCGAACGGCTTTTCCGCCTTTTCTAATATACCACGGATAAGTTCAGCCAATCTTTCCCGCTCGCCCTTGGAATCGGCAAGCAGGGATTCGGCTCGCTCGACCCCGATGTCGGCCTCTAGGAGTATCTCTTCGAGTTCGTCACGGTCACCGCTGCTGAAGGCCCGTGCGAACCTCCGGCGCAGGCTTAAGAAGCCTTGCCTAAGCCTCTTCCACTGCAACATGGTGGCGCTTTACGTCCTTTAAGCGCACTGAGATGACCTTTGACACGCCGGGGTCCTCCATCGTTATCCCGTAGATGGTGTCGGCCTTCTCCATGGTACGTTTGTTGTGGGTTATGACGAAGACCTGGATGTGCTCCTTGATGTGCGAGAGATAGGACGCAAACTTGAGGACGTTAGAATCGTCAAGAGGGGCATCGAGCTCGTCGATAAAGAGGAAGGGCGCAGGTCGAACGCCGTAGAACGCGAAGAGCAGGGAGATACCCAGCATGGTACGTTCGCCGTCCGAGAGCTGGGAAAGGCGCTTGAGCTGCTTGCCCTCAGGTCGTGCCGTAATGTTTATCGGTGAGTTGAACGGGTCGTCCGGGCACTCGAGCCGAAGGTCCGCCTCTCCGCCCGGGAAGAAGAAGTTGAACGTGCGGCGGAACTCCTCGCATACCGCCGTGAAGGTCTTATCGAACCGACTGCGGGCCTCCTCGTCTATCTCGCGGATGATGGTTGTCAGACTTTCAGCCGCCTTCGTGATGTCGGCGTGCTGTGCCTTTAAGCGATCCAGCTCCGCCTTCTCCTCCTCGTATTGGACCGCGGCGTACTCGTTGACCGGCCCCAAATCCTCAAGGCGGTGCTTGACTGCGGCAAGCTCAGCATCCACCTCCTCAGGTGTCATCACTTTCGTGTCCGTGTCTTGATCCTGGGTCGGGGCGTTTGAAACCAGGGGTTCCAGT
This sequence comes from Caldifarciminota bacterium, assembly GCA_023128825.1. Taxonomy (GTDB): domain Bacteria; phylum Hydrothermota; class Tepidihabitantia; order B3-TA06; family B3-TA06; genus B3-TA06. The sequence continues at coordinate 2,766 of JAGMDF010000012.1, forward strand.
TCCTCCCTTTCCCGCTTCAAGAGAAGCTGCTCGGTGCGAAGCTGAATAAGGTCCTCCCTCAAGCTTTCAAGCCCGGCCTCACGTTCGGTAAGTTCTTCCTCCTTCTCTCGTTTGGCCTGGATAACCTTTGATGTGTCGATTCCTGACAGGCGCTCGGTTTCCTTCTTTCGCTGTTCGTTAAGGGCGGTTTGTTCCTCCTCGAGCCCCTCGATAGCCTTGCCAAGCTCCAATATCTCATGCCGAGTGCTTTCAGCTTCCTTCTTTCGTGAGGTAAGAAGTCGATCTAAACGGGCCTGCTCGGCCTCCAGACGCTCGTCGCGCTCGCCGGCCAGATGTTCTGCCTCCTCCTCTTTCCCCAGAGCAAGAAGCTGATCGTTGAGGCCTGCAAGCTTATCGCGCAGCGCTTCCTCTTTCCCGGTGACTGTCTTCTCCAGCTCACTCAGGGCTTCTTCTTTCTCGGAACGCTGTGACTCAAGGGTGCCTATCTTCCCCTCAAGCTCCGCGAGTTTTTGTCGAGCGGACTCTGATTCCTGCTCTCTTGATCGTGCCTCGGCTCTCAACCGCTCACGCTCCCTCTCCACCTCTGCAGCCTGTTCTTGCAGCCTGCCAACTTCTGCCTCCAAAGTCTGCCTGCGGGAACGTTCCTCAAGGTATGAGCTCCTCGCTTCATCGAGCTTGATGGCAAGGTCATCGCGTTCTTTGCGTAATCGGGTCAGATTTTCTTCCAGGGAAGCAATCGAGGTCTTCTCTTGCCTTTCCTGACCTTCCAACTCCTTGAGCCTGCGCCGATCGGCAAGCACACCGCGAGGTCTACCCAGAAGGACAACCCCGTCTGAACGAAGCGCTGTCCCGTCCGAGCTAACGAAAGAAAGCCGGGGATATTGTCCGGCAAGAGAATCGAGATCGGCAAGATCGGCAAGCACCCAGCTCTCAAGACGCGCGGCAAGCAGCCGAGGTGCACCTTGCTTGATAGAAACTTTGTCTGCGAGCCAGAGTTTGAAACGATCGTCCGAGGGACGTTTCAGGGAGGAAGAAGCAGGCCTGCGATCAAGCACCAGACCCGCCTGCCCATCCAGGGAAAGCTCCGAAAGATCGGGCATCCCGGTTGCCGAGGCGAATCCGAGCACATCGTAAAGCACCGCCTCAAGGGCCGCCTCCAGTTCCGCTGGATAGCTCAGTAACTCCTCCATTAAACCGCGGAAGCGGGGACCCAACCTCTTACGCAACGCCTGTCGCGGTTGGTTCTCGATTCTTTCCCGAAGCGAGGCTGCCTGCCCGGTCAGCTTTGAGCGACCCTCTATCCGCTCCTGGCGTTTAAGTTCAAAGGTTTGGATGTCTGCGTCCAATCCGGCGATTCGGCCTTCGGCTTCCCCAATCTCCCGCTCGAGCTCTGTCAGTGCAGATGTCTTCTTCTTGTGACTATTCTTTGCTTCGACCAGCTCGCTGCGGAGGGCTTCAGCGCGCCCGGAGAGCTTAGAAAGTTCAGCACGGGCAGCGGAGGCCAGGGAGCCGGCGTTCTCGGCACGTGAATGCTCACGGGTCCGTTCCTCTATGCACCTCCCAAACCCCTCGGAAAGCTCCTTCAACTCGCCGCGTGCTTTACGTAACTGGGAGCGGTAAGCGGCCAGGCGTTCTTCCTCAGTGCGCAACTTGCCTCTTGCCTCTTCTAGACGACTCTCTGCCCCCTGTCTGCGTTCCGCTGCCTCCTTCTGGGCGCGTTTGGTCCGCTCGATCTCCTCCTCAATCTCCTCGATGCGGCGCTCGGCTTCCTGGTTTTCCTCCTCGATTCGAGAAAGGTTTTCCGCAAGGGTCTCTTTTCGTGTACGTGAGGAGGAAAGCCTTGAGGCTACCTCGGAGAGCTTCGCGTTCACCTCATCAAGTGCCTCCCTGGTCCCTCTCTCAACCACCAGGAGCCTTGAAAGCTTCGAATCCTTCCCCTTCAGTTCCTTTCTAACCCCCTCCATCGCCAGCAGCAGCTTGCGTTCTTTCTCCTCCTCGAGAGAGATGATCTTGGCTTTCTCTTCCATCTCCTCAATGACCGCCTCAAAACGTGCATGCATTTTACTGGTTTCTAAGGCTACAAGTTTTTCACGCAGCTGTTTGTAAAGCCCTGCGCGCCTGCGCTGGCGGGCCAGGCTTCGAACAAAGCGCTTGCGTTCGGTTATTATGTCTTCCAACCGAACCAGATCACGACGGACCAGGTCGAGCTTGCGTTCGGACTCCTTGCGTTTCTCTCGGAATCCCAGCACCCCGGCCGCGGACTCCAAAAGGTTGTGCAGCTCGCCGCCAACGATGGCGGCAAGTTTTGTCGCGTCAAAGACCGAGTAGAGGCGGCCTCCGGCGGCACCACCGCGAAGGATCGCCTCGATATCCTTAAGCCGGCACTCCTCGCGGTTGATCTCAAAGCTCGACTCGCCGGTCCGGTAGTAGCGCCTGCGCAACTCCACCTCGGCTGGAAGATCGGGGAAGTCGCCTTCGTTTTCAATAATAAGGCTCACGTCGGCATAGCCCAATTCGGACAACCGGCCGCTTCCGGCAAAGATAAGATCCTCGCTTTTGCCGCAACGAAGGCGAGATAAGGTCTGCTCACCCAAGACCCACCGGATCCCGTCCAGTACGTTTGATTTGCCGCAGCCGTTAGGACCGACAAGTGAGGTCATGCCCGGCGAGAGCTCCAGAATCGTCTTGTACGGAAAGGATTTGAACCCGTAGAGTCTGAGTTCTTTGAGCCGCATGATTACCCTCTAAAAGCCCTGAATAGCTGCCCTGACTCACTGAAAACACAGTGAGGGAAAGTGCTCAGCGCTTGCGTCGGCCAAAGCTCTTCTTTACCTCGCTGCGAAGGCGGGACATCTTCTCGTGTGCCTCGGGGTTGGCGAGAACGTGCTCCCAGTAGACTCTGATCATGGAGTATGCGAGGATAAGCACCACCCCCACAAGAAGCACGGCCAGCACCACGAGTTTTTTGGGCGGGAAGTAGGGAAGCGGGGGAGGCTCAACCCGCTCGAGGATGGAAATAAGTGGAGTGTCCTTGGCTTCCATGAGCTTGGCCTGTTCGTATTGCTGCATGAGCAGCATGTATATCTCCTGCTGCACCATGAAGTCCCGGTAGAGTTCCAGGTAACGGGATGCAACCGGAGGCAGCGATGCAAGCTTTGCCTGGATAAGCGCAAATTCGCGACGGGCAGTCTCATACTGCGGGTTGTTGACGGTTGAAAAGGAACGCATGTATTCGAGTTCCAACTCCTTCTGCATCGCCTGGGCCTTGAGTTCTGCGAAGGCTTGTATCTGCCCGCCGATCTCAGGATTCACCATTGGCAGCTTATGCTTGCGTTGGAACTCGGTGAGGGAATCCTGGGCGGCTTCCATGTCCACTTCAGCCTGCGCGAGTCGTCCTTCGATGAACTCCCGTAGATGCCTGCCTCTTGTGGTGCTCGAATGGGTAAGATAGTGATCCAGAGCCTGTGCGTAAGTATTGGCGATATCTGCCACGAGGATGTTGTCCGGTCCTACCACCTCGATTACAAAAACCTGTTCCGGTGTCGTCAGCTTGTATGCGGTCATCCCCGCAAGTTCTTCGCGCGCTTTGATCCGATCGGCCACATCAAGCCTCTCCAAAAGCGAGCAGGAATCCATAACGTAATCGGTAATTGTCTGAGAACGCAGTATCTCCCCGTAGAAGAGCATCTCTCCCCCCTCCGCACCCGGGATAGTTAGACCGGTGATCCCCAACTGCGACTGGAGTGTGGAAATCGCCCCCACAAGGCCGCTTCCCTGTGTAACGGGAAGAAGCTTAACCTCTGCCCTGTACCTCTTTGGGAGAAGGAAGGCAAGGGCGATACCCAATCCGCCGAAGCAAACAAGCGCAATAAGCATCTTCCACCAGCGCCGAACGATGAAAACAAAAAGGTCGACAACGTTGAAACTCATCTCACTCACCAAAGGTTAAGATAACGGCAACCAAACTCAAAACAGATGCGGTCAGCCCAACCCAGTCCCGCACGTCGTAAAGGGGTTTTCGTGGAACAAAGATCGTTGCCCCAGGTTCAAGCTGCATATCCGGGTGTGCGCGCCGGGTGCGTCCGTCCGGATAGATAACACGAATTGCTCCTAGATTAGCCGTCGAAGAAAAGCCCCCTGCCTGACCCAGATACTGGTTTAGGGTGAAGGCCTCGTTGTAGATGACAGGACCTGGTTTTTTTAACTCCCCTGTTACGTATACAAACTGCTCAGAGCGGGGGACGGTAACTACATCACCATGCTCGAGGAGCGGATTTTCTCCTTGCCCGCTGGCGAGATACTCCTGCATGTCGAAAAAGATCCGCTCGTCCCCACGTTGGATGTAGCAGTGAGCCAGATCGCTTTGTGGAATAAGCACTGCACGGCTCGCAAGGAAGCCACACACCCGCTCTTTCTTCTCGAACTCCAGCCAGTGTTCGGCGTGGAACGCTCGACTCAGTGTATCGGTAATCAAAGACGCCTGGATGCTTGGCTCGTCAACGGCCTCCTTGGCCAAGACCGCACCGCGCAGAAGAACGAAGCGTTCCATCTTGGGGACATAGATGATGTCGCCATCCGAGAGAGGAGGGTTAGCGTCCAACTCACCATCCTCACGATAACGACGAAGATTGACCCTTAAGCTGTCACCGGAGCGCCTGACCAGCGCGATGTTTGAGACCGATCCCATCGAGGTGATGCCGCCAGCCAGATCAATACCGTCCTCTACCCGCATAAAGGGAGTAACAAGATAACTGCCCGGCCACTGAACATCACCAAGGACGTTTATCTTGCAAAGCCTTGTCCCGATCAAAACAAAGTCTATCTCCACGGGACGGATAAAATTCTCAAAGGCCTCAGCCACCTGCGTGCGAGCCTTCCTGACAGGAACGTCCACGATCTCGACGTAGTCAACCGCTTCGAGATTAATCAAGCTGACATCTCCCCATTTCTGTCCGAAGGTTGTCATCTTGCGAGCAGAAGGTAGCATAATCACGAGCTGCCCTGTAGGGCTAATCCGGGTAGGATAGCTGTAGGAAAAACTGCCCTTTACCATAACCAGCAGGCTATCGCCGGCGTTGAGCACGTAGTCGTTTATTGAAACGGGCTGTTCGGTAACCGTCCCCAGCTCAAGGGACATCTCGCGACCAAAGCCCTCCCCTGTTATCTGACCAACCCCTGCAAGAAACCAAAACAATAACCCCATCATGACAAGGATTATACCTAAATCCTCCCCCGGGTCAATGGTAGGAGTGAACCGATAGTGAGCACGAGTCCCTCGATCTCTCCGGCGGCGTGGGGGGCCGTATTGACAAACCGCTGGTTTTCCTTACACTATGTTCTTAATTATCTTAAAGATGCAACAGAGTAAGGAGGTTTGGTGAACGTGGAAAAAGACAGACGAACGAAGAAACTTTTGGAAGCCGTCAGGCTTAAGACGCAGTTTCTGGGTAACATGAGCCACGAGCTCCGTACGCCATTGAACTCTATAATCGGCTTTTCGGAGCTTCTCATGGATGGACTTGTTGGGGAACTCAGCGAGAAGCAGGGTCACTATATGAAAATCATCCACTCCTCCGGTGCGCATCTTCTCAGGTTGATTAACGATACCCTTGACTTCTCCAAGCTTGAAGCGGGTATGCTTGAGGTCTTCAACGAACCTACCGATTTGGGCGAGGTGGTTGAAGATGTTTTGCGTGCCTACAACGTAGTCGCTGAACGAAAGGGACTCGATATCCATGTAGAGATCCCTGCGGATATGCCGCCCATACTCACCGACAGGCGCAAACTCACCCAGATAATCGACAACCTCCTCTCCAACTCCGTAAAGTTCACCAGCCAGGGCCGGGTTGAGTTGGCAGCCAAGCGTAAAGAAGGTATGCTTGAGGTAACGGTAACCGACACCGGGATAGGGATCGAGCCGCAAGAGCTCCCGTATATCTTCGATCCATTCCATCAGGTGGATGCATCCATCACCCGGCGCTACGAGGGAACAGGTCTTGGGCTGGCATTGGTAAAGAAACTTCTTGAGATTCAGAAGGGTACAATCGAGGTTCAAAGCTCGCCTTCTCAAGGCTCCAGCTTTACCTTCCGGCTTCCCTTTGTGGAGTTCAAGCCCGAGAAACCTACAGTGGCGACTACGCGAGAGGAGTTGATCCAGGGGCTTCCTGCGGCCGGCGAGCGACCCATCCTGGTGGTTGAGGACAACCCCTTGGCGGCTAACCTCATGTCGACGTGGCTTTCTGAGGCCGGCTACAATGTCCAGATCGCCTCCACCGGCGAGGAAGCCCTGCAGAAGGCGGTGACCCTCTGTCCAGCTGTGATTACCCTGGACATCCTCCTTCCTCAGATGGACGGCTGGCGCGTACTGCATCGTCTCAAGGAGATACCTGAGACCAAGGATACACCAATCATAGTGGTCTCGATAGTGGAGGACAAAAGTTTCGGCCTCTCGCTTGGGGCGGTAGACTACATGATCAAGCCGGTATCGCGCAGCAATCTCATCTCGAAGATCGAGCGCCTCACCAAGAGCGGCCGCAGGTTCCATCGTGTCCTCGTGATAGACGACAACCCAGCGGACATCAGCCTGGTAGAGGAGATACTTCAGCTGGACGGCTACGAGGTGCTCAAGGCTACCTCCGGAGTGGATGGTCTCAAGGCCGCACGCGACGAGAAGCCGGATCTCGTGATTCTGGATTTGATGATGCCTGACCTGGACGGTTTCGATGTTATGAGACTTTTGGAGTCCGACGAAGCCACCCGAGGATTACCGATTATTCTCTTTACTGCCAAGGACCTTACCCAGATTGAGCGAGCCCACTTGGGGGCCAACATCCACGATATCTTCGGCAAGGCGCAGCTTGACCGCGACTCCTTTCGTCAAAAGATCGCCGAGCTTCTGACATCCTCACAACCGGAAGGCAGTAACGAATGAGCCGTATCCTCGTCGTTGAAGATAATGAAGGGAATCTCGAGCTTATACGCGTGGTGCTGGAGATGGCAGGCCATGAGGTGATAGGAGCGCCGAGTGCCGATGTGGGGCTCCTGGCGGCCAGAAAAGCCCGCCCCGATCTTATACTTATGGACATGCACCTGCCTGGTCTGGATGGATACGAAGCGACGCGAATCATAAAGGCGGATGAGACACTGAAGGGCATTCCGGTCATTGCGGTCACCGCCATCACCGAGCGCACCGATGAGGAACGTGTTCGTGCCTGCGGCTGCGAGGGATTCATCGCCAAGCCGGTGGATACCCGAAGTCTGGCCTCGCAGATTAACGAGTTCCTGAAACCGGGGGGCAAGGCACAGTGATGGAACAAGGGAAAACCCCTCCTCGAGTACTGGTGGTAGACGACGACCCCCATCTTTTGAATCTCCTCGATATGCGCCTGGCTGATCAGGGATTTGACGTCATGCTCGCTTCATCCGCCCAGGAAGCGCTCACAAAGGTGGAAGGCAGGATGCCAGACATCGTTATCGCAGACATCATGATGCCCGGCATGGACGGATATGAGCTCTGCGAGCGCGTCCGCGCAAACGAAAAGCTGCAGCACATCCCGTTCGTCTTCCTCTCCGCATTAGCCGACACCCAGGATAAGGTAAGGGGGTTAAAGCTGGGGGCGGACGACTACCTCACCAAACCGTTTGAGTTCCACGAGCTACTCGCAAGGATAGAGATACTTTTGGATAGATACTCGCGCTACCAGGAGACCTTCGAACAAGACCCGGAGATCGCCACCACTGGGAACATCGAGGATCTGGGGGTCATAGACCTGTTGCAGATGCTCTCCTTCGGCCAGAAGACGGGCGAGGTGCATCTTAAGTCGGATGAAGAGGAGGGGTTTCTTTACTTGATGTCTGGCAAGCTCGTAGCAGCAACCTGCCGCTCGAAACAGGGACGGGCTGCACTGCCGACCCTGCTTTCCTGGTCGAAGGGCAGATTCAGAGTAAAGCTCACCGATAGCCTCTCTCTCACCCCTACGATCGAATCTCAGACCGACGAGGCGATCTTTGCGGCGCTGCGTGAGCTGGACGAAACCGAACGCATAAAACAGGAGTTAGGCCCAAGGTCTATCCCCGTGTTCACGGCGAAACCCAGGCCCGAAGCAAGGGTCGAGGAGGTCCTGCTCCGGCTGGTAGACGGTAACCGCAGTATCAAAGAGGTACTGGCAGCGAGTCCTCTCTCGAGCTTCGAGACAATCGAGGCGATAAAAAAGATGGTGGGCAAGGGACAAATCGAGCTGCGCCCTGCGGAAAAACCTGCTCCGAAGATTGCCACCAAACCTGAGAAAACCCCTGCTTTGGAGCCGGGAACCACCCTTTCCGGGGCGGCCAGGGTATGGGAACCGCAGATGCCTGGAGAGGAAAAAGAAGTCGAGAAGATTGAGGAGATGCAGGAGACTGCAGTTCCGGGGGAGATTGAACCCCAGGTATTCAATCTTATAGTGATCGGCACGAACAGGGATTCTCGCAACACCTTTATCCATACGGTCTCCGGCGAGGAAGAAACAGAGGGTAAAGGAGAGACGGTTCTCAACTTCGGAAGGATAAAAATAGGCCATTACCAACTGAACCTCTATGGGCTACCCGGGGCAAAGCGCTTCGCTCCCCTCTGGCAGACCTTCATTCAAAGGGTACACGGGATGATAGTTCTGGCGAACGCCAGCATTGAGGAGGAGGTAGACAACCTGCGGTTTGCACTTTCGCTTCTGGGACCGCACATACCGGGTCCGAAGATCGTTATAAACACCGATCCCACCCATCCCGAGATCGAGCTCGGTCCGGAGAGTCATGGTGCAAAGGCCGTTGCCTGCCTGTCCTCTGACCGCATCAAGGCCGCTGGGATCGTAAAGAACCTGATCGCAGAACTTACCCGCTAAATCCAAAATGAACCTTGCTAAACTTCGCAACATAGGAATAGCCGCACACATAGATGCGGGAAAGACCACCACGACCGA
>JAGMDF010000120.1 GCA_023128825.1 Caldifarciminota bacterium
CGTGGTCTTGCCGTGATCCACGTGGCCTATAGTTCCTATGTTTATGTGCGGCTTCGATCTGTCGAACTTGGCCTTCGCCATTTGCTTTCCTCCTTCAAAACTACGTTTACAAGCCCACGGCCAGAATTGAACTGGCGACCTCATCCTTACCAAGGATGTGCTCTGCCGACTGAGCTACATGGGCGTTTTGCAAAATCGCGGAATGAACCTCAATTATATGCATTCCACTACACTTGTCAACCCTTGCAACTCAGCATGACATGGCCTCTTTCCCCTGGAAGAGCCTCTGGAACAAAACCTCCGCTCGTGTCCCTTGATTTACTCCAGATGTAAAATAATAGTGGATTTAACGTCCATGTCAAGGCTGTGTTACGGGGTTACGTGGTTACGGGGTTACGGGTGTTATATCCTTAGATGTTCTGGAGCGCAAGCTCCGAGTAATTATGAGAATACCCCGAAGGGGTACGGGTGTTACGGGTCAGCGCATTATGATAAACCGTTTGACCTCCTTTGCTTGAGAACCACTTGCACGGATGAAGTAGACACCGGTTGGTGCACTCTCACCCCAGGTGACGGTACCTGAGGGTTTACAGGCGCGTAACTCATCCACCTTGCGGCCTGCGACGTCGAAGACAGAGGCTTGGAAACCTTGAGGGTAACCGGAGTATTGCAGGATTATCTCGCGGCCGCATGATGTTACAATCTCCCAGTGAGACAGCAGGTTTATGGGTTGATCTTCAACTACGCCTGACCAAGGCTCACCGTAGAAGGTTACCGACTTCTCTCGTGTCTGCCAGATAGGTTCTTCATCCTTGGTGGTGTAGAAGCTGGCCACGTATCGGGAGCTATCGTCGCACATCCACTCTGAGAACTTTATCAAGATCGAGTCGCCCGGCTCAACAGAATAGCTTACCCAGTACTTGACATGGTAAGGGGGTGAGAGATAGGCGCAAGCCGCCGAATCCCCAGACCAAGGCCATATCTCGCAGTGGCAGTAGAAATCGCTGATAGGATATGTGCCGGTGTTCTTGAACCAGGCCGCAGGAATCATGTAAGAGATGGTATCACCCTCTTGAGGATTTAAGATTTCTCTTGGCGAACCTTCGTACCACACCGTATCGCCGTACTCGTTGGTTTTGAGGAGCCAAAGATCGTACGAATCCTTTTCGTACTTCCCTGTAATAATATATCCTCCATCGTAATCTGGCTTAACACCAAAGTCCGTAGTCATGCCCCGAACCACCGTAGGTTCGGGTCCAAATTGTATCGCCGTTTACGTCCGTTTTAAGCAACCAGAGATCAAACTCGTCACGTGGTAATTCCCTTACGCCAACTATTATGTAACCGCCATCTGGGGTCTGCTCTAGCCAGTAGCCCCTCGCAAAACTCTGACCTTCGTATCTCTTTACCCCTTCAATCTCACCCATTGAATCAACCTTCAACATAAGAAGTCTTTCCCACGTCAAACCTTCTTCATCCATCGCACTCCCTACTATAACGTAGCCACCTTTAATCGACTCTCGGATGCAGTTGCCATAACTAATACCCATGTCGCCATCATCGTAGATGTACTCCCAAAGTACCTTCCCTGCCGAATCGGTCTTAAACCACCATAAGTCAGCACCGTTAAATCCGTACCAGGCGTCGCGTGTTCCGCAGACTACATAACCTCCATCCGATGTCTCTACGACAGAAGAACCCCAATCGGTATCCGCCCACCCAGAATAATCCCCACTCTTTACAATATCCCATTCTACGTACCCTAGACTATCCGTCTTTAACAAAATCAGACTAACATCCCTATCTATAGTATCCCTCATCGCTGTTTCTCCTGTTATAATATATCCTCCATCACTCGCGGCATGTATACTCCTGCCTTCATCGTAAAAACTCTCCCAGACATCGTAACTATAATCGAATCTATAGGTACTATCCCATATTAGCTTACCATGTGAGCCGATCATAATGAGCAAAAGGCTGTCGTTTCTTACTCCGGTTACGATATAGTTTGATTCGGCAGTAACGTCGAAGGAGTTCCCTTCTCCTTCAAAGACTTTTGTCCAAGCAGTATCACCGTATCGATCTACCTTGAGCAACCAGAGACCCCCGAAAGAAGATAATTGCCCTAAGATTACGTAACAGCTGTCAGAAGGATCAAAACAGATACAGTTTCCAGCATCGTTGGACTCTCCCCCATAAGTTCTCGTCCATCCATAGCTTGTTAAAGGGATTGCCAGGATTGCTACGGTGATTGCAAAAGATTTTAAACGTCTCATTCTTCCCTCCTTTTAACTTAATTTATACTAACAGGATAGTCCTTCTCCCCGGCTTGTCAAGGGTCAGGATTCCTCGCGCTCGACCTTGAGGGTCATGCCCTCCATGTCAACGACCTTGATCTTATCGCCGTTCTTGATTTTGATGGATGGATCGGCAGCTACCCCTGTCCAGTACTCGCCGCGGATGTAGACCGAGCCTTCAGGGTCAAGGTCACTTCGCGCCTCGCCAACAAGGCCGATCATCCCCTTTCCACCGGTAGTTGGTTTGCGCACATGGGTTCTGACCGCAAGCCAGATTATCAGAACGAACAACGCAATCACCACCACCAGCACTGTGATTATCACCGGCCAGGAGATCCCGAAGGCCTTCGGGGTTGCCTGGAACATAATTAAGGTTCCCAGAACCAACGACACAATACCTCCAAGTGTAAGCATCCCATATGAGGTGATTTTTACCTCCAGGATGAAAAGTATAAGGGCTACGGCAATAAGTGCAAGTCCTGCATAGTTTATGGGTAGAACCTGTAGCCCGTAGAACGCAAATATCAAACAGATTACACCTATAACACCTGGGAAGATAGAACCGGGGTTCTGAACCCAGGCGATTACCCCGTAGATACCGATCATCAAAAGTATGTAGATAAGGTTCGGGTTTGCAAGCACCTGCAGAAGCCGCTCGTACCAGCGCAGCTTGATCTCTTCCTTGTCCAGCCCTTGGGTCTGGAGTACGATCTCTCTACCCTCTATTACAACCCTGTGACCATCCATCTTTTCCAGGAGCTCTTCGGGCGAGGAGGCGACGTAGTCGATGAGGCCGAGCTCGAGGGCCTGGTTTGCCGATGCGGAGATGGATTCGCGCACCGCACGTTCTGCCCAGTCAGGGTCTCTGCCCCGCTCCTCGGCGATGGAGCGAATGAACGCCACCGCGTCGTTTTCTATCTTGCCCATCATGACCGAGTCGGGCTGCTGGCCTCCCATGGCTACAGGATGAGCCGCACCCATGTTGGTTCCCGGAGCCATGGCCGCCACGTGAGCGGAGAGCATGATGAATACCCCTGCCGATGCCGCACGGCCGCCCACCGGGTAAACGTAGCCGACCACCGGAATGTCGGAGGCCATTATCTTCTTGATTATCCCGCGCATGGATTCGTCCAGCCCGCCAGGGGTATCGAGCTTGAGCAGGATGAAGTCAGCATCCAGCTCCTCGGCTTTATCTATGCCGTTGGAGATGTAGCGATCGGCCACCGGGCCTATTGCACCCTCGAACTCAAGAACCACGTACTTGCTCGTGGCCGAATAGGCAAGGACCGGCAGAAGGAATAATATAAGTTTGAGATGCTTCATCCCTTATAGCTTAGCGCAAAATCGGGCTACGTCAAGGGCAGTCCCCGGCACATCGTTGGCGACAACCCGTTCCGTCTGTATCTACTTAACCTGAGTCGGTCTTTAACCCCTCCCTACTCAGCCCACATGAGTTAATCCACAGGGGCACGGCACAGCGTGCCCATATGGTTTGTTTCTCAAGTCGAAAGGAGATTCCCGCTTTTTTCTAGGATTCCATTCACCCTCTTTCCAACATGGTAACAACCCCTTGGCGCACTAATCAAACAAGGGGGGGTTGACAAACCCGAAAAACTTCCTATAATCTATCTAACGTTCGCTAGATGTGCATATCCGAGCAAGAACCAACACTGGCTTTGCGGCTTCATAAACACGCAGGGCCTGAAACAAAACACTACACATCACAGAAGGAGTGTAATACGTGAATCTCAAAGGAATACCAAGACTGCGAATAGGCAGTTTGAAAGTCAAGGTGCCGATTGTCCAGGGAGGAATGGGTGTCGGCATCTCTTTATTTGGCCTGGCCTCGGCGGTTGCAAGAGCGGGTGCTATCGGAGTTATTGCAACGGCTGGGATTGCCATGCTTGAGCCTGATTTCCGTACAAACTTCAAGCAAGCCACCGAAAGGGCATTGAGGAACGAGATCAGAAGAGCAAAACAGATAACAAATGGCGTCATTGGCGTGAACATAATGGCAGCCCTTACAGATTTTGATGATCTTGTAGGAATTTCAGTGGATGAAAAGGTCGATGTGATTTTTGTCGGCGCAGGACTTCCGCTAAGAGAGCCTAAAACAGTGCCGCTTTACAGCTCGAGAGAAATCGCGACCGAGGTTGTTCCTATCGTCTCTTCCGCGCGAGCGACTAAACTTATATTCCAGTATTGGGAGAAACACTACGGTCGTGTACCTAACGCTGTGGTTGTTGAAGGCCCATTGGCCGGCGGGCATCTTGGATTCAAGAAAGAACATATCAGTAATCCTGACTACGCACTGGAAAGGATAGTGCCCGAGGTAGTCTCTGTAACAAAGTCTTTTGAGCAGCGTTTTGACAAGCCCATCTCAGTAATCGCTGCAGGGGGCATATATACAGGCGCAGACATCCATAAATTCATCCGGTTGGGAGCTCAAGGGGTGCAGATGGCAACCAGGTTTGTTGCAACCTACGAGTGCGACGCTTCCATAAAATTCAAGGAAGCATACCTGAGATGCAAGAAAGAGGATCTGGTCATAATTGACAGTCCTGTCGGATTGCCGGGAAGAGCCATACGGAATAAGTACATTCAAGACGTATCAAACGGGGGCAGAAAACCTTTCAAATGTCCCTGGAAATGCCTGATAACCTGTGATTTTAAGAACACGCCGTACTGTATTGCAGACGCACTGACCAATGCCAAAATTGGAAACCTTGAAGAAGGATTTGCCTTTGCCGGAGCTAACGCCTATCGGGTAGATAAGATCATCTCCGTGGATGAACTTATTGATACCCTTCTGGAAGAATACGAAGAAGCGGCATCCGCGTAAACAACCTCGGACATCTTACATAGTCATGGAAACATTGGTCAAGAAGATCAGCGCAACCAGAACAGATCGGAGACGATAAGATGGCAGAGACGAGGGAGAAAGAACCTCAAAAGCGCAAACAGGAAGAAGTTGAGGCAAAGATCCTTGAGGTAGCCATCAATCTTTTTGCCCGGAAGGGTTTTGAAGGCGCGTCGGTTCGCGACATCACTGCGGCTGCCCAGGTAACAGTGCCCACCCTCTACTACCACTTTAAGGACAAGGACGGGTTGTATCAGGCGGCCTTAAAGGAAAGTGCAGAGAACTTGCTTGAACTCTTAAAGAAGGTGGACGACCCCAACGCCTCGTTACGCGACCGCTTCATCGCTCTGGCCAAGGCCAAGATGAGGCTGGCGATAGAGAAGGATCTAGGGATAAAGCTTTTAACCAAGGAATGGATAGACCACGGCTCTTCTCAAGACCTGCCTCCTCAGCTGGAAGCGGTTTTGGGTGAGTCCTTCAAGTACATGGAAGAGATGATTGCCCAGGCGGTCCAGCGGGGTGAAATTAGCCCCGTAAATCCAAAAATCGGGGTATGGTATTTGATCGGCCTGATATTCCTGCGCAACGGCAGATTCCTTCCCAAGTTTATGAAAACAAGGGAAGTGATCTCGGATGACGAGATCGAGGAGTTCGTCGATCTCATCCTCAAGGGATTAGAAAAGAAGTAACGTAAAAAGGAGAAGCAATGGCTCTTTTAACCATAGAGGACCTCAAGAAAGATTACAAAACAGGCAAGGTCATAACAAAGGCCTTGCGAGGCATTGATCTTGTAATCGAAGAGGGAGAGTTCCTCTCCATCGCCGGTCCCTCCGGGTCTGGTAAAACGACCCTCTTGAACATAATAGGATGTCTTGATGTCCCAACGTCAGGCACTGTTTCTCTTAATGGTACTGATCTTTCCGATCTCAAGAAGAAGGCGCGCGCCGAGCTGCGCAAGGACGCCATCGGGTTCGTGTTCCAGTCGTTCAATTTGATCCCGGTGCTCACCGCGTTCGAGAACGTGGAAATCCCACTTATCCTTCTTCATTGGGACAAACGCAAACGCAAGGAGACGGTTGAGCAACTGCTTATCGACGTGGGGCTAAAGGAGTATATCCATCGCCGTCCTCTTGCTATGTCGGGCGGCCAGCAGCAGCGGGTAGCCATCGCTCGTGCCCTTGTCAAGGACCCCAAGCTGGTTCTTGCCGACGAACCTACCGCCAACCTGGATTCCACCACCGGCATGGAAACCCTGAAGCTTATGAAAGAACTGAACGAGCGCAAAAACACCACCTTCGTGTTCTCCACCCATGACAGGATGGTGATGGATTTCGCCCACCGGCTGATACTCCTAAAGGACGGCAAGGTAGCCTCCGATACCCGTAACCGTAACACACCTTCCACAAAACCTGGGAAGTAGTCATGTTGTTCAAGATGGCAATACGTAACGTGTTCCGTCACACCAGACGAACGTTGATCACCGCGGCGGCCATCGGCTTAGGGCTCATGTTCATGATAATGATAGACTCCATGTTCGGCGGGGTCGAGAACCAAGCCGTGCGCAACATCCTGGAAACCGATAACTCCGAGCTGGTGGTATACCCGACGGGTGTTTTTGAAAACCGCTTCCTTTTTCCCCTCGATACCCTGATCGAGGACGCCTCGGCGCTATCGGCTCAGCTTGAAGCTGATTATGCAGACGTTATCTCCGCCACCCCCCGACTGCGCTTCGCAGTATTCGCCATCGGCCCCCAGGCCGAGCTTTTCGCATTTGGTATGGGTATTGATCCTGAGACTGACCCAAAAGTATTTGACCTGCAAAACAAGATTGAAGAAGGCCGATTCCTGGAAGCTGACGGCGACCTGGTGATAGGTTCGGGGTTGGCCAAGGAGTTAAACCTCGCTCTGGGTGATTACCTCCTTATCCAGACCAGGTCCCGCCGCGGGGTAATGGACGTTCGCGAGTACGAAATAACAGGGATAGTCAATACTTCCAACCCCTTAATCAACGCCAACGCCGTGTTCATAACCCTTGCCGATGCCCAGACAATTCTGGAGGCCCCTGGCGCGGCATCTGAGATAAACCTGCACGTCAAGGGCAAGCCAAGAGATACCGAACGACTGAACATCCTGGGCTCAAAGATCGGTAAAGACCTGGGCGCAGATTTTGAACTCTACACCTGGTACGACTTAAACGCCGGACTGTTCGAGATAGCCGGTCAGAAGCAGTCGGTGGGATTCTTCATAGCATTCATAGTTATCGTCATCGCGCTCGTGGGAATCGTCAACACCATGCTTTTGTCCATCTACGAACGGATACCTGAACTGGGCACCATGCGGGCCATGGGATTCTCCAAGGGAAACATCCGGTGGATGATGCTTGCCGAAGGCTCGATCATCGGCTTTTTTGGCGGCCTGTTCGGAGTGATACTTGGCCTTGGAGTGGTTACATACATGACCGAGGTCGGCATGGATTTTAGCTCTTTGATGGGCGATTTCGAGCTGCCCATGCCCTTAGATCTCCATTACAGGGGCGAATACAACTTCGGCTACATGGCGTTCACCTTCTTTTTGGGCTGGATTGTTTCCACGGTGATTACTTTGATCCCTGCACGTAAGGCAACCAGGATTGAACCCTCAGAAGCGCTGCGCAGCACGTAAGGAGGATATGATGCTTTTGAAGATGGCTTTCAGAAACGTATTAAGAAACAAGCGCCGCTCCATCCTCACCGCGGTGGGCATCATCATCGCGGTGATGCTCATCATCTACGCCCAGGGATTCATTACCGGCATGATTGACAACATGATAGAAAACACCGCACGCATAAAAACCGGCCACGTTCGCATCGTAACACCTGAGTACCTGAGACGCGAAAAACTCTCACCCCTCGAGGAAGCGGTATACATAACTCCGGAACTGGAAGAAATGGTTGAAGCAACACCTGAAGTGGAAGCGTTTACCTACCGCATACCGTTCGGTGTCCTGCTTTCCAGGGATGAGCGCTCCAAACCGGCATTCGGCACCGCGATCGACGTCGAGCGTGAAAAAGGGTTCCTGGATTTGTCGGCAGAGAACTACCTGGTGGAAGGCTCTTATCTTGAGGCTAACGATAATGCCATTCTGATCGGCATCGGGCTGGCTGAGGAGCTTGGATTTAAAGTAGGCGATTCCCTGGTGATCATCACCTCTACGGCTTACGGCTCACCCTCGGGCATGAACCTCACCGTTAAGGGTATAGTCGAGCTTGGCCAGGCAAATCTTGACGACAACGCCTTCTACATCCCCCTGGCGGCAGCCCAGCAGCTGCTTGATCTCAAAGGCAGGGCCGCAGAGGCCCTGGTGCTCCTGGATACCAGGGATAACTCCGAAAAAGTAGCTACAGCGTGGCAGGATGAACATGGAGATGCAATGGGCCTGAAGTTCGTGCCCTGGCAGCAGGACAATATCCTGGGTATGTTGACGATGATAACACGTGTATACTGGGTGATATACGCCATTATCCTCTTGATTGCCTCGGCCACCATCATCAACACCATGCTCATGGCGGTATTCGAACGCATGAAGGAGATAGGCATCCTCAAGGCGATGGGAATGCGGGGCAACCGCATCTTATGGCTGTTGACAGCCGAGGCCTCGATGATCGGCTTGTTCGGAGCCGTAATCGGCGCGGTGCTGGGAGTGGTTCTTGCCCTTCTCGCCCCTGAGATAAACTTCTCCTCCTTGTCTGGTCAAGACATGGGATCCTCCATATACTTCAACCCCATTATCCCGGTAAGCCTTACCCCAGGTGTTGTCTTGACATGCTCCCTGTTCGGCTGGTTCATTGCCACGTTTACCGCCCTGTACCCGGCCCGACAGGGAACCAAGGTTCGGCCTGCCGAGGCGTTGAGAAGGGTTTAGGAATGTATAAAATCCGCAGATCACGCAGATTATAGAAGGTAGGGGCACGGCATGCCGTGCCCCTACGGTAGTGATCTCTGTGGTTATTCACGCTTCTTTATGAAAGGAGAAGAGATGAAAAGACTTACGAGGCTAACAATTACGGCCTTGCTCCTCGCGGGTACGACAACATCGCTCCAAGCCCTTACCGCCTCAGAGATACTGGACAAGGTGGATCGAAACATGGTGGCCTCGTCCATGAAGTTTTCCGCCGAGCTTAAAATCAGCATCTCCGGCTCTGTAAGAACCAAGGAGTTCGAAGGCTACACCAAGGGAGAGGACAAGGCTTACATGGAGTTCACCTCACCTTCAAGAGACAAGGGCACCCGGTTCCTGAAGCTTGGTGATGAGTTCTGGATGTACCTGCCCAACGTAGGCAAGGCTGTCAAGATTGCAGGACACGCCCTGCGTGGGTCTTTGATGGGGTCAGATTTCTCGTATGAGGACGCCGTATCCAACGAGGAGCTGGCCGAAAGCTATGACGCGGTGCTTGAAGGAGAAAAAAAACTGGACGATGTGAACTGCTATGTGCTCAAGCTTTCGTTAAAGGAAGGCGCTGAAGGCTCCTACTACACCCAAAAGCTGTGGGTTGATAAGCAGAGCTTTATCCCAATCAAAGCGGAGTACTTTTCCAAAAGCGGCAGGCTGATGAAGGACGTGCAGATTTTGGAGTTCAAGCGCGTCAGCGGCAGAAACTACCCCACCCGGATACGCATGGAAAACAAGTTAAGGAAAAACACCTGGTCGGAGTTTGTGCTGACCGACGTTCAGATCGGGGTATCGATACCGGCAAACGTCTTCACCAAAGGGTATCTGGAGAGATAAGATCATCCCAACCGAGGAGTTCGTTATCGGTTGGACCTCGGAAGGATCAACGGGAAAAGGCCAACCGTAAGGCTGACTTCGCTTTTTTCTCCGATCCTTTATCCGAAGGATAAAGGGAGGATTTACTAGCCCTCTTGACAGATTCCAATTTGAGGATATTATCTTCCGCATGGGGCTGACTCAAAGGGAGAAAAGAGAAGGACGAATGGCAACTAGATAGATAAGGAGGCAAGCCACAACAAAAATAACTCAAAAACTGTAAACCGCAAGGAGGAGACATGAAAAAGTTCTTGATAGGTGCAACCCTCGCGGTGTCAATGGCACTGGTCCCCCAGGTTCAGGGACAGATATGGGGCACCTTGAGCAACTTCGATGCCCATAACAACACGCAGGACACCGTCGACAATCTGGAACTGGACTTCTTTGGCGAGATCACCCCTGAAGATGTTATTGGCTGGTATCACGGCTGGGGAACCCCGCCCAGGCTGAACCCGTTCCCGCCGGGAACATTCCCTGGTCTGCCGGGTGGGTTAGAGGTCACCTGGTTTGACCGGATCAACCCTATTGTATACTGTCAGACCAAGCACTTCGGGCTTCGGATAAAACCAGAAGTGCAGCCGCCCGGGGTCCAGGCCTACTGGACCAAGATCAAAAAGGTAAAGCAGATCCCGGTGCCCTGGCAGTTCTGGCAGGTCACGGAATCTGTCGTTACGGACATCATCACGCTCTCTAGGACCTTCGATCAAGGTTCGGTCATCATCAGTCGTGAATTTGCTACACTCCCCATCACGGTGCCACTCGACTCTCTCAACTGGGATTTGGAGGCTCCTTGGATGCCGGTCCGTGGTGATCCAGTAACTCTCGATCCAGGCGACTCGATCCTTCTCGATATTGAAGTGAACCCCAATGATTCAGCGGTTTTGGTCCGCTATACCGTGGCCTTAGCCGGAGACCCTCAAACTATCATCACCCGCTTCACCAACGAAGCGACTCTCTACTGGTCCGCGCAACAACAACCGGAGATCACAGGCACCTTGAGCAACTTCGACGTCCACAACAACGATGACGAACCCTATGATAACTTAGAACTCGACTTCTTTGGTGAAATCGACACCGCTGATATCTGGAACTGGTATACTGGTGAGAATTCTTGGGGAAACCCACCGCGCATTGCCAACTTCCCACCCGGCACCTTCCCTGACCAGCCAGGCGGCGTTGAGGTCACCTGGATAGACCGAATCAACCCTATCAAACATTGTGAGACCAGACATTTCGGCTTAAAGGTCGACCCTAAGGTAGGGGTCACAGGCGTACAAGCCTACTGGACTCAGATCATCAAACTCAACCAGATCCCTGTACCCTGGCAGTTCTGGCAGCCACTGCCTAATCGCCGGGTAAGGGATATAATCCGACTCTCCAAGACCTATCCGAAACCTGTGCGGATTAATCGGCAGTGGGCCTGGACCGCTGACGGTTCAGCCGCTCTCGTTCGCTATACAGTGATTCCCTTAGACTCTAAGTTCCATGCCCTCCAGGACATAGTTACCCGCTTCACCAACGAGGCGGTGCTGGATAGCAGTGGTGCTTGGATTCCACTCGATTCCCTCACATGGGATCTTGAGGCCGATTGGCAGCCAGTACCCGGTGACCCTGTAGACCTCAATCCAGGAGATTCAGCCATTTTCGACGTCCCTCCTTATTCCGGGATCATAGAGAAAGTACCCACTGACATCCCATCAGCCTACGCCTTGGTTCAGAATGAACCCAATCCCTTTGGAACGATGACCAGAATCTCCTACGAGCTACCCGCAGAAGGTTGGGTTAGCATTGAAGTCTACACGGTATCTGGTGAGCGGATAAAGAGCCTTGTGGCAGAACATAAAAAAGCAGGCTCATATACTGTTTCTTGGGATGGACTGGATGAGAAAGGTCTAAAGGTTCCTACCGGCGTCTACTTCTACCGGTTCCAGGCAGGAAGCTACTCAACAACCAAGAAGATGATGCTGATCCGCTAAAGGGTAAGATAGAACCTCAGAAAACTGTAGGGGCACGGCATGCCGTGCCCCTACCTCTTGCGATCTTTTTGCCTCAGGCAAAAAGGAGCACAAATTACTCGATCGTCAGAAGTCCGCGGTCGCGCAGATCCACGAGCACGCGCAACAGATCGCGCTCGGATAGGGCCAACCGGCCCTGAAGTTCTCTAAGGGTAGGGGCATCCCCTACGTGAACCACAACCTGCCACTGGGTAGGCGAAAGTGTAACGGGTTTGGACTGCGGAGCCAAAGGCACAAGCATCAAACGACGATCAGGACCACCTATCCTGCTCATAAGGTCTTTGGATTCGTCCATCTCGGCGGAGAGCCCCAGAATAAACTGCCGGATGGGTAAATCGATTCGCGTCTCCTCGTCAAGCTCAACCCTTTCCTCGGTATCGAAGACGAATTTGCCGCGGCGCCACCCTAGTATCTCCCTGACCGCCTTCAGCCCTGATAGCTTCAGTGTCTTGCCGCATTTTACGAGACCTTCACCGAAGACTATCATCCCCTCATCACCGCCCGAGTAGATGTGCAGGGTGCCGGAACGGTTACCCATAAGGATAAGCTGCAGGATGTCGGATAAGGGATAATCCTCAAGGGTTCCGTCGAGCCTCATTAATTACTTCTCCTGACAGTCTCTACAGAAGCACCCAGATTAACCGACAGTTTTGAACTTCCCAATCCTTCGAAACTTTTCTATGCGCTTCGCGATCAGCTCCTGGGTGGAAAGTGGTTCGAGTTCGGCCAGGGCTTGACTGATTTGCTCTTCTATGAACTTGGCGGCCAGCTGCCAGTCGCGATGCGCTCCTCCGGACGGCTCAGGAATCACCGCATCTATGACGCCGTGATCCAGATTGTCTCGGCTCGTGAACTTTAAGGCCTCCGCCGCCTGCGGGGCCTTGGAGCTGTCACGCCAGAGGATAGAAGCACAACCCTCAGGCGAGATCGTCGAGTAGAATGAATACTCAAGCATGTAGATGCGGTCGCCGACCCCGATGGCCAGAGCACCGCCCGAACCGCCCTCGCCGGTCACTATCACAATGACAGGGGTTCTGAGCACCGCTATCTCCTGAAGGTTGCGGGCGATTGCCTCGGACTGACCGCGCTCCTCCGCACCGATCCCGGGATCAGCACCAGGGGTATCCACTAAGTTGATGATGGGCATACCGAACTTCTCAGCCAGCTTGTAGATGCGCAGGGCCTTGCGGTAGCCCTCTGGATGGGGCATCCCGAAGTTGCGGCGAATCCTCTCCTTGGTGTCGTGTCCTTTTTGATGCCCGACCAAAGCCAACGAGCGCCCACGAAAACGCGCTATACCGGTCACAATCGCCGGATCATCGGCGAATCCACGATCACCGTGAAGCTGGGTGAAATCGGTAAAAAGATAGGGAATCAGATCAAGTGTGTAGGGACGGCGCGGATGACGGGCAAGCTGGACTATCTGCCAACGGGTGAGCCTGGAGTAAACCTTGCGGCGCAGCTTCTTAGCCTGTTTTTGAAGCTTGGCGATCTCACCATCTACCCCTTCAAGGCCCTTCAGAGCCTCGATCCGCTTATCAAGCTCTACTATGGGTTTCTCGAAATCGAGCAAAAATTCAGCCATCAATCGAATGCAAGGTTGAGGCTTACCCGATGCGTCAGCCCGAGGTCCAGCCTGTTATAAGGAACAAGGGCGTAGTCCAAAGAAACCCAGTCGTGCTGCACACCCAGGCCGAAGGTAAGGAGTTCTGAAGGTGAGAAAAGCTTCAGCTCCTCATCCATATACAAAAGCTTGGCCCCGGCGCGAAGAGCGAGAAGATCAAAAAGCCCTACCTCCAGACCGGTACGCAGACCGGGTTCCTTCTCGTATGGGCGGTAAAGGAAATCCAGATTTACTGAAGTAACAAGGTTTTGGCTCCAATCGTGAACGTAGCTGCCGCCTACCCGAATACTCATCGGCGGCTTAAAGCCTTCTGCATCCAGATGCATGTCAAAACCAAAGTCAAGCACCGAGACACCCAGATCAAAACCTGAGAAGGGCGTATAGTTCAGGCCCACGTCGAACCCCCAGGTGTAAGCCGCATAGGTCCATAGACGTTCGTGGTAGTATCGGGCGATAAGCCCGACGCGTGTCCCTCGAACCACCTCAACACCGGCCCCTAAACCCAGGGAGAGATCTGCAAAGTAGTAGCTGCCCAATGGGTCGGGAGAGCCGATGCTGTCGCGCAGCTCTATCTCACCGCTCGTAAAGTATATCGCCTCTGCACCGATCGAGAACCGACCCAGCCTGCGCTTGATAAGGAGTGAACCCTGAGAAGTACCGAGAAACCAAAGGGCATGATTCATGGATGCTTCAATGCCAGGCCCTTTAACCAGAAGGGCAGGATTCCATCTGAGAGCGTTGGCCGATGAGGCTCCGGCCACTCCTGTCTCCCCCATTCCCGACTCACGCGCACCGGTCGCTATCTTAAGCGAGGCATAACCCTGCGCCGCCGCAAGCATGAAAAATACCCCACTTGTCAAAAGAAGCAAAATGCCGGCCTTAAGACCAGCATCGCCATACATCCGGCGATTACTAGGCTTCAATAGTTTCAACATTGGCGCGCGGCAAACGTATGCGTTCTTTTCCCGCAAGCTCCACCTCCAGGATTCTAACCTTTGATTCGGTCTCTATCTCCTCAAGATCGACAGGCAGGCCGACCA
>JAGMDF010000121.1 GCA_023128825.1 Caldifarciminota bacterium
TCTGACCTGATGGCACCGAATCCAGTGTGTCCGGAACAATAAGCAGTCCAGCAACGGCCTCTACCTCTACTATCAGAACCGTCGTGTCTATCGTCTCAGGATAGATAGAACCATACGGGTAGTTGCCCGAGGTTGCCACAAGATAGATCGTATCCCGATCACCGGCCAGGGCAGAGTCAGGAACCCGCACACGAACCTGGAAAGGAACCGCAACCGAATCGGTCGGAACGCCAGGCACGTCAAGCGTGTCGTTAGCGTCCGTGTCCTGCAAGGGAACTCCGAGGGTATCGGTAAAACTAACAAGCCAGGTAAGGCTGTCCTGGGTCGAATGGTAGGTAAGGTTAACCGTATCCTCCCTGTAAAGACTCGTGCTGTAGGCGGCGACCGGAATCACCTTGGTGTTGCGAGGGTACTCGGTAACAAACGTGTCCGGATCGGTCAGGATTTGAACCTCGCGGATACGAGTCACCAGAAGCGCTGTGTCCAGTCTGGTGGTATCCCGCATGGATACGATGCTGAAGAAGCAGGTGTCCGTGGTTCCAAAGAGCAGCATCTCCGCAGGGGTAACGTCGGCAAGCACGAGCGCGCTTCCGCGTTTAGGCAAGGTATCGGTGTCGGGGTTGCCGTCGCCGTCAACATCGGGCAGTGGGCGACCCAGCTCGTCGGAAAGTTCGGTTACAAAATCAGGATCCAGGCTGTTGTAGGTGAAGATGTTGATTACGTCCCATATGTTGCCGTTGTTCTCAACGTTCACCTCGTAGGCCCCGGCATCTGTTTGGCTTGTGGAAACCATGCACTCCGTCTCCTTAAACTGATCAGGGTAGGCGGCAACGTCGGGGTGAATCGCAAACCAAAGGGGAAGGAAGTCCGACCCTTCATTATCCCTACAGTTCGCAATCGTAGCCACACCCTCAGATGCGGTTACGTGATAAATAGCCCAGGCGCTAGCATCATCTATAGGACAGGTGTAGCGGTAGTACTTACCTCTGTCAAGCGTTCCCTCCCAGATGGTTGTTTCAGGACCTCCACCCTTCGGGATTCTCGTTACCTTCACTTCTGTATTGTCTTCGAACGCAACCACGTGAAGTCGGGAGATTACGGTTATACTCCATGCCACAGAGCCTTCCATAGGAAGATAGAATTCCTTTCCTATCCCCAGTCCATTTCTATCAATCCCTCGCATCAGGAAAAAGCCAATACTACTCGTAGGGCTATAGCTCGTCCAAGGATTCTGAGGAAGCGAGATGTCCTTATCGCTGTGGATATACAGTGCTCTACCACTATCCGGTAAAGGAATAGCCTTGCCTTTTATCTCGCCTTTCTTTTCACAGAATACATTCCAGATAATATTGGTAGGATCACCAAGAGCAGTTACAGTAACGGTTGTGTTATCCTCCCAGGGGACAACCTGAAGATCATGGGTAGCGCCAGTTCTCCACACCTGTTGATAAGTCATGAAATCCCGGCCTGTAAAGGTTCCGTTGAAGGCAGGTATATACATCCCCCCTAACCCCCCACCGGTCATAGTTGATACAGGACGTGTGGCCTCTACCGAGTAAACTATTGGAGGAGGATCTCCCCCCTCACGCAAGTAGTACTCAGCGCTGTCCAGATCACCCTCCCAGATAATCATCTGATTTCCCATATTCCGGACAATCACATGAGTATTATCATGGTAGGCAAAAACAGCCAGTACAGGTATATGGCCTAGTGAACCCATAATATGCGGTCCCACTGACAACAGTTTTGTGCTTAAGGGACTACTGGTTTGATCCACTGCATACCAAGTACCTATTCCGGTGGAAAAAGGATCCCCGGTTAAAACCGTAAATTCCTTGGTGCCAAGAATCATGTAGATCCCTTGCCTCAGGGATTTCTGAAGATGATATTCGTCCTTCATTAACATCTCTGACCATACGATTGTTCCGCTAGCGTCTCTAAACTCACATCGATTCGAGTCACCGTATGAGAATATCACTATATCGCCGTAGGTATAGCCATAGGTAGCAAAGGTATCCTCCTCCTGGGGTATCATGGGAAGCTCAAGTTTCCCTACGTAATGGGTCGGCTCTGCCGGGCCCGCGAATAAAGGGACAGGCTGAGTAGTATCCCTTTCCACATAGTCCTGTATCAACACGCCACTCGGCTGAACCGCCTGAGCCAGCCCGATTTGCACCCCCCCGAAGAGCAATATGCTCATTATTACACCAACACGACGCATTGCTTCCTCCTAACTAAGGTTTAATTACTATAAGGATACCCCCTAAGAAGGAATTGTCAAGCCCTTGACAGAATTCCAATCACGCATAGAGTTCTGCATGCCCGTAACACACGCACCCGTAACACCCGTAACATCCACACCCTTAACTCTCAGGAAGGATCGGGAAGGAATCCCAAGGGTTTGCGTAAAAACCCACACCCTCTCCCTTGCTGACGAGATCGGCGAGGTGGTTGAGCGCTACGCGGCAAGGTATCTTGAGCCGGGCGACATTGTGGCGCTGGCCGAATCACCCGTTGCCATAACCCAGGGCAGGGCGATTCCGGTGAAGACATTGCATCCCAGAGTTTCGGCAAGGATTCTGTGGCGGTTCGTGCGCAAGGTGCCCTACGGGGTTGGACTTCGCAATCCTTTCTCAATGGAAGCTGCAATTGAAGAGTGTGGTGTATTACGGGTATGGTTTGCGGCGATCCTTGGCGGATTCTTGAGGATGCTGGGACGCAGGGGCGATTTCTATAAGATTGCTGGGATTCAGGCGCGGATGATTGATGCGGTGGGTACCTCACCTGTAAAGCCATATGATGAGTGCGTGCTGAAAGGGCCTAAAGAGCCCTACGAGGTGGTAAAGGGGCTAAAGAGAAGATTCGGGGTTGAGTTCGCGATAATGGACATAAACGACATCGGCGGCTCGTGGATGGTTGCCGGGACGTCAAGAATCAACGCCAAGGCGCTTGAGGACCTGATGCGCGATAACCCTATGGGCCAGGGCACCCAGCTTACGCCGATTACGATCGTGAGAGCAAGAGGAACCGAGCTGCTCTTAGACTAACGAATCACAACCTTCTTTGTTACCTGCCTCTCCCCTATCTGAGCGATAACGAAGTAAACCCCGCGCGGCAGGCCTGAAACGTCTATCGCTGCCTGTGATCCACTGATGCTCTGTGAATGAACCCTTCGTCCCGAAGCATCAAAGAGAGCCAACTGAACCAATCCTCCTGTAGATCCTCTGGATAAGGATACATGCAGAACATCCTTAACCAGATTTGATCGAAGAGCAAAAGGCTGTGTTGGAGATTTCTTCTCCTCGACATCAGTGGAGTGATCGTAATGGACGATCCCCTTGGTAGGGTCGTCGTAGTAGTCGAAGATTAAGGAGTCTATCATGGAGGGCCCGGTCTGCCAGAAGTTCCATGTGGCGTCGATATCGTAGGGCGAGCCGTTGTAGATCACGTAATCTCTGGCTGCTGCGTTGAGGAATCGGTTGCCTTTATCAGGCGCGCCTCCGATTACCGGCTGGGAGGTCGAATCTATGTATATGTAACGCCCTTTGCTGTTGAACTCGTTGTTGGTGATTCGAGGACTGGAGTTGTATAAAACCAAGGGTCTAGGAGCCCCGTCCGGTGCCCTCTCACCAGTTTCATAATTCTCACCTCCTTGTCCACCGAAAACCCTCGTTATCTTATTAGCATCAATCGTTACATCATGGCAATCTTCGAGATATATTCCGTAACCGTCACCACCTCCACCAGGCCAGGTATAGGAAGTGCTTGGAGCACCACCTCCTCCTTCGATACTATCAAAAATGCAATTAACAATCTCTACATTTTCGCACTTAAATAGACCACAAGCTGCAACATCTGTTCCGTCTTCACTAGCGATAATACCGTATCGACCACGTGCGTTGAATATCGTAGTGTTATTAATCGTACAAGACTCCAATCCCATACCCACAAGAACTGCCCCCAATTTATGGCTAGTAAATTCGCTAATTTCGCTGATGTTTTCAAATGTACAATTATCCACATTTAGATCCCCACCTGATAATTGTACGCCTTGCCAAAGAGTTTCACAAAAAAAGCAACTTGTTATAGTAAAATTGGATTCTTCTCCTCTAACACCGCCTCTGCCATCAATTCTACTATTTGTGATGGATAAAATGACATTATCGCAGTTAAAAGAACCATACGCAAGAATTGAACAAAATGCAAGTGAATCCCAACCTGACTCCATCAAAATCCAACCTACATCCCATCCATATTGATCTTCATGTCGAAATAATATGGAGTCTTGTTCTAAGCCGATGGCTCTTAAATTCCCCTTAATGTGTATGTCTATGTCATTATACCAGGTATCAACCGTATCCCACTCGCAGGAATCTGCATATAGCACTACCGTGCCAGGGGATATGGTGAGGGTTGCGCCATTCTCGACCAGCACATCGCCGGTAAGGTAGACGGTGTCGGACCAAGTGGTGTCGTTTGAGATAACGCCGTGGAACCCGAACAAGGTTGTGATCAGCAAAAACATCTTGCTCTCCTAGTTCAAAAGCTTATAAGCCCACATAGCTAGTAAATTATCACCCTGCGTATGACGCGCCGGCTCCCCCCTGTCCGAACAGAGACGAAGTAGACCCCTTGCGGGAAGCTGGAGACGTCCACCTCTGCCTTTGATCCGCTGAGAACTTCGGAATGCACCCTGCGGCCAAGCACGTCGAAGAAAGCAAGCTGGAGTTCCTCTTTAGAAGGATTACGCACGTACAGCACATTCTGTCCAAAGGCAAAGTTGAGTTCAGGAAGCCGGGCAGCAGCAGGTTCCTCGCTCACCGAGCCGGAACGAATCCTGGTTATAAGCAAGGCCGTATCGCACTTGGTAGTATCGCGGGAAGAGACCACTCTGAAGTAACAGGTATCAATAGTCCCGATCGGCACAGTATCCGAAGGGATGACGTCAACAAGCACAAGGACGCTTCCGCGTCTAGGCAAGGTATCGGTATCAGGATTGCCGTCGCCGTCTGCGTCGGGCAAGGTTCCTCCATACTCATCAGTAAGCTCGCTAGTGAAGTTAACAGGGTCGCTGTGACTCGTAAAGATGTTGATGACATCCCAGATGTTACCGTTGTTCTCGGCATAGACTTCGTAGCAACCATGGTCGGTTTCAGAAACAGGAACCCCTGGGTAAGTCTCTCTATACTGAGGACTAGGATAGGCGACAACAGCCGGATGGATCGCAAACCACACGGGAAGAAAGTCCGAACCTTCATGATCCCTACAGCTTGCAATCGTCGCCACTCCGCTAGAGGCGGTTACGTGATAGATGGCGTGAGCGCTTGTATCACCGTCCGGACAGGTATAGCGATAGTATTCTGCTCTATCAAGGGTTCCTTCATAGATGTCTGTCTCCACTCCGCCGTCTCTTGGAATCCTGGTCACTTTTATATCGGTGTTGTCAGAAAAAGCTATAACGTGAAGCCGAGAAGGATAACCAGGCAAACTTGTCTCAACAGGCAGATAGAACTCTTTACCTAAACCTAGGCCATCCCTGTCGATTCCTCGCATCAAGAAAAAACCAAGACTGGAAGGACCAAAGCTTATCCACGGGTTCTGGGGAAGCGAGATATGCTTGTCGCTGTGGATATAAAGCGCCCTGCCGTTACCGGGTATAGGGAGGGCTACGCCTTTTATCTCTCCCCTCTTCTCAAAGAATTCGTGCCAGAGTGTATCGGAGGAATCGTCAAGGTCAGTGATAGTCACCCAGGTTTCATCGTACCACGGAACTACCTGAAGATCGTGCTTGCCGTCCGTTTTCCAGCGCTGCTGGTATGTCATGAAATCCCTGCCGGTAAAGGTTCCGTTAAAAGCAGGAATATACATGCCTCCAAGCCCCCCACCGGTCATGGTTGATACAGGACGTGTGGCCCCTACTGAGTAAACTATGGGAGGAACATTTCCACCTTCACGCAAGTAGTACTCAGCGCTGTCCAGATCCCCTTCCCAGATAATCTGATCATTATCCAAGTTGGTAACAACCACATGAGTATTATTGTGATAGGCAAAAACAACCAGCACAGGCACATTCCCCGGGGAACCTTGAACATGTGGTCCTACCGACAACAGTTTTGTGCTTAAAGGACTACTGGTTTGATCTACAGCATACCAGGTGCCTATTCCAGTTGAAAAGGGATCGCCAGTGAGAACGGAAAACTCCTTGTAGCCAATGATCTCATAAACACCTGCAGTCAAGTCCTTCTGAAGCTTATATTCGTCTCTCATCAGCATACCTGACCATACTGAATTGCCGAGGTCATCAAGAATCTCGCAGTAGTTGCTGTCGCCGTAGGAAAATACCACGATATCCCCAAAGGTGTAGGCATAGGTTGCAAAGGTGTCTACCTCTTCAGGGCATTGGGAAGCTTGGGGATTTGAAACCATCCCCAGGAGACTAAAGATGACAAAAAAGCACATCATCCCTCCTTGGTTTTGTTTATTGAAAATACTACGCGTTAATTGAGGATTG
Source organism: Caldifarciminota bacterium (assembly GCA_023128825.1). Taxonomy (GTDB): domain Bacteria; phylum Hydrothermota; class Tepidihabitantia; order B3-TA06; family B3-TA06; genus B3-TA06. The sequence goes on from JAGMDF010000121.1 coordinate 6,512, forward strand.
TCAAGGCCTTGGACTAGTAAATTATCACCCTGCGTATGACGCGCCCGCTCTCCCCTGTACGGGCTGAGAGGAAGTAAACGCCGCGTTGAAAATGCGAAACGTCAATCATGGTCCGAGGGCCGTCAAAAACCTCTTTATAGATACTGCAGCCCAGCACGTCGAAAAGCTCCAGGTGAACCTCTCCCCCAAACGAATAGTTGAGCGCCACGAAAAGCACGTCATGCGCGGGCTGAGGATAAAGCTCCAGGCAATCCGCAAGAGTGGTATCGTTTTCCTGCGACACCTCCTCACTCGCTTCATCTGCCTCGACCCACTCCTGGGTATTGGCTCCAAACAAAACAACCTCCCCTCCCCCAGCCTCTGAGAAGTTAAGCATCGCCAAAAGGATCAAAAATTTCATCTCTACCTCCATACCCTTTTCATATACTAAAGATAAGCAATAACCGTGCCAAAACCCTTCGCGAAAATAAGTTCAATAGATACTTGACTTATCGAAAAAGAGGATGTTACGATGTAGCACAGAATGTCACGAAATTGCATAAAAAGATAATCCATACTCGTTGACATAACCTTTTGGTTGACTAAAATCCCCCAATGACAAAAGGATTCTTTGTTGACCTGGGCAGGATGCGCTACAGGCCTGCGTGGGAGTTTCAGCTAAAGCTGTGGCAGATGCGGGTTGATGAGCGGATTCCGAATACCCTGATATTCGTTGAACACGAGCACGTAATTACTAAAGGCAAGTCTGCCAATGATAAGAACTTATTGTGTTCCGCTGAGAAACTAAATGAACAGGGAATTGACCTTTATTCAGTTGAGCGGGGCGGCGACTTCACCTATCACGGCCCTGGACAGCTTGTGGGATACCCCATCTTTCACGTAAAGAAGGGGTTAGCAGGCATCCGGCCGCTGGTAAGAAAGGTGGAGGAAGCGATTGTGCAGAGTGTAAGCCGTTTCGGGATAGAATCCAAGGGCTCGATGCAACTTGAAAAGGGAACACCGGTGGGCGTCTGGGTTGGCGCCGATAAGCTGGCAGCGATCGGGATCGCCGTGAAGAAATGGGTTTCGTTCCACGGATTTGCCTTGAACGTGTCTACTGATCTTGACAAGTTTCGTATGATCGTGCCTTGCGGCCTAAAAGACAAGGGAGTAACCTCTATGGAAAAGCTCTTGGGTTACAAACCGGATTTTGACCAGGTTAAGACCAGCATTCGTACAGCTTTTGGGTATGTTTTCGGGATAAAATTTGAAGCAAAACGGATGGAGGATTTTGCATGATTCGCAAACCTGAGTGGTTAAGGGTAAAGCTTCCGGGCCAGGGCGAGTACAGAGAGGTTGATAAGATATTGAAAGATCTGAACTTACACACCGTGTGCCGGTCCGCGCACTGTCCCAATATCGCAGACTGCTGGGGGCAAAGAACGGCAACGATTATGATCTTAGGGGATGTGTGTACCAGATTCTGCCGGTTCTGTGCGGTAACCTCAGGTAACCCAAAGGGTTATGTAGACGAGACCGAGCCTGGCCGCGTGGCCCAGGCGGTTAAACGAATGGGATTGCGGTACGTGGTTTTGACCTCGGTTGACCGGGACGATCTGGAGGATGGCGGCGCGGAGCATTTTGCCAGGACGATCCGGTCGATAAAGGAACAGGATTCAAACGTTCTGGTCGAGCCTCTGATTCCTGATTTTGCAGATGGCCCTGTAGTGGCACGGTACCCCGTGCCCTCCCGTCTCAAAAAGATAATTGACGCGAAACCCGACGTTATAGCCCACAATCTGGAGACCGTGGAACCGCTTACCTCAAACGTCAGGGATAAGCGCGCAAGCTACCAAATATCGCTTGATGTGCTGAAAACCTTGAAAGAACTTGAACCTCGCGCCGTCACCAAATCAGGCATTATGGTAGGATTGGGCGAACGAGACGATGAGGTTTATCAGGCGCTTCAGGATATGCGGGGAGTAGGTGTAGAGATCGTAACCATCGGCCAGTACCTGCAGCCGACACGCAGGCATCTGGAGGTGAAGCGCTTCGTCACCCCGGAGCAGTTCAAGGAGTATAAGAAGAAAGCCATAAAAATGGGCTTTTTATCCGCCGCCTGCGCGCCATTGGTCAGATCCTCTTATCATGCAGCAGATGTTGCCGTTCTTATAAGGAATCGTAGAAGACAGTAGGGGCGACTCATGAGTCGCCCCTACATTTTTTCCCGTCATCGCGAGGGTGACAACGCCACCCGTGGCGAGCCCATATACGAGACGCACGTTGATTGGAAACAACCGATGATTACCCTCTAGGCGAATAGGTGGGTGATACAAACTTGGCGGTGTCTGTTCAACACTGACTGAAGAACTCAAGCACCTTGACCTATCTACACAACGCCCTATAATTCAGAATGTGGGACAAGCTAAACCCCAAGTAAGGAGGAGTTAAATGAACGATACCTTCGGCTCAACCGATGAGCTGCTGGACTTTGCAATCGCTAAGGAAGAAGAGGCCAACCAATTCTATACCAACCTGGCGACACGGGTGGAGAAATCCCCCATGCGCGAGGTCTTCGAGCACTTCGCCAAAGAAGAACTCAAACACAAGGCCAGGCTGGAGGCGATCAAGCAGGGTAAGCTGTTCTTATCCGCGGAGCAAAAGGTGCAAAATCTCAAGATCGCCGACTATCTTGTGGAGATCAAACCACAGCCCGACGAAACCCTTGACTATCAAAAGGCCTTGATGATCGCGATGCAACGCGAAAAGGCCTCATTCAAGCTCTATACCGATCTTGCCGCCATTACCGATAACGCCGACCTGCAGGAGACCCTCCTGGCCCTTGCGCAGGATGAGGCAAAACACAAGCTGCGCTTTGAGATCGAGTACGACGAGCACATCCTGACCGAGAACTAACGCTCCAGGATATTTCTCGTCTGTAGGGTATAAAGCCAATCCAAGGAGGATTTAGATGGCAGATAACGAAGCCAAGGTAATAGAGGCCTTCAAGAAGGCAGGCGAACCCTTAAAGGCTGGCCAGGTCGCCGATACAACAGGCATCGAGGCAAAGGAAGTAGGCAAGATCATCAAAAAACTCGCAAAGGAAGGCAAGCTTATCTCCCCGAAGCGCTGCTTCTACGGACTCCCCTGATGCTGCTTGTAAAATCAGACGCGCTGAAGTGGTATCTTTACCTCATAACCTGCCAGGAGTAGAAAGGAGATATAGAGCAAATGGCAAGTATAAGTGGAACAAAAACCGAACGCAATCTATTGACTGCGTTTGCCGGCGAATCCCAGGCCCGCAACCGATACACCTACTTTGCGAGCAAGGCACGCAAGGAAGGCTACGTTCAGATAGCCGACATCTTTGCCGAGACCGCCAATCAGGAACGCGAACACGCCAAACGTCTCTTCAAGTTTCTTGAAGGCGGTGAGGTGGAGATAGCCGCGGCATTCCCCGCAGGCGTAATCGGGACGACGCCCGAGAACCTTAAGGCCGCAGCCGCAGGCGAGAATTACGAGTGGACCGAGATGTACCCCGGTTTCGCCAAGCTGGCCCGTGAGGAAGGCTTTGAGAAAATCGCAGCGGTGTTCGAGGCGATCTCGGTTGCCGAGCGCCAGCACGAGAAACGATACAATGACCTTCTGGCCAACATCGAGGCAAGCAGGGTGTTCAAGCGGAATAAACCTGTGGTGTGGCGGTGCCGCAACTGCGGCTACCTGCACGAAGGCACCGAAGCCCCACAAGAATGTCCAGCCTGCGCCCACCCCCAGGCCCACTTCGAGATACTCGGTGAAAACTGGTAACCCGTAACCCGTAACACCGTAACCCCGTAACACGCCTCCACTCCCACGGGGATTTCGCTTCTAACAAAACCATAGTATCAAGGGTGCACCTGTGATGCACCCTTCTCTTCCCTTGACAAGCAACCACTCTAAAGGTATCCTGAGCAAACAAGGAGGCAGCGTGCGTAAGATTTTTGTCTTGATTCTCTTGGCAGTGGCGGTTGCCGCGGCCGATCCATTCAACACCGTAACGGCCTATCCCCTACCACCAAGGATGGGGTACTTTGGCCCATTGATCCCGGTCTCGATACCGTTGACAGAAGAAGAGACCCTATCGGTCGATCCCATGCTCTGGGCAGGTTACGGCATCTCTCCACGCTTTGATATGACGCTCATGTTACAGGCAAACTACGATACGACTTTCACCCTGGGTAATTTGATGATTGAAGGTCGTTACGAGTTGATATCGACCGAGATGCTGAGCGTCTCGACGGTGTTCGATGTATTCATACCGCTCGATTCGGATGGCTCGTTAAGCCTCGGCCCAGGGGTGATGGCAAGCGCTGGGTTTCCCGCCCTGCAGTTACATGCGAATCTCTTTTATGCTACGGATTTCAAGGGTTCAGCAGGCGAACTGGCTTTTCTTACTGCTCCTGAATACTGGCTCTATGAAAGCTTCTCGCTCTATGCGGAGGCAAACATATACTACTCACTGGATGCATCGGATGCCACATTTGAGTTCTGGCCCGGTGTAAGCTGGATGCCGACAGATTGGCTAAGCGTGGCAACGGCCTGCGGCGTTCCGACAGACCTGGGCTACCTCTCCCCCGGCCTGGCGGTGTACGTGAGTTTTTAACGAATCAGGGATTATTCGGGCCTGGAAAAACTGGTCAAAAGCTGGTCAAAAGCTACCCAAAAGGTGGTCAGAAGATGGACAAAAAGTGGACAGGGACGCGACTGCGTCGCGATTGCAAATATCAAATTGCAAAATGCAAATTTTAAAATGATGGTGCGGTTGCATAGCAGACGTCTGGGGTTAAAAAGATTCGTAGGGGCGTACCTTTAGGTGCGCCCGCATGATTTAATCGGGCCGACTTGACGCGTAGCGGCGTCTGATCGCCAAAGTCGGCCCCTACTTTTGTTATCCGACACCTTTAAAAAACCCACCTTGACATCTTTAGTTTACAAACTACAATTGCACTTACCGATGGATGAAATAAAGAGATATTATCCCTTTGGAGACCAAACAAGAGAGTTGTGGCAAAACTGCCCAAAGCTCCGAAGTATCCTAGGGAAAAATTGGCTTGAGCGACAAGCAGGAAATCAACTATTATGGCAAGCTCATCCTCTCTTTAATCCCATATGCTTCAACAACCCATCTATTAAAGGCCTCGAATCCGCTCTACAAATTACTCGAGCAGAAACCCGTCAGGACATAAAGAAGCATTTGAGAAATTCTGTAAATAATTGGCATGATCTTCTTGGCTTTTTCTCAGAAGTCTTTGTGATGTTGAGATTGATTTCCAAGGGTGTGAATTTCAGTTACCGGCCTGGGGAAGGAGGAGCTGATTTTATTGTTCCAGCTATGAACAACCTCCGAATTGAGGTTACTTCAGTCCAAGCAGAACGGTGGGATGGAAACGACGAAGCCACCACCCGATGGGAATATTCCCTTTCCATTTATAAAACCGGCTTGCTTCTCCAATTGATTGTGTCAAAACCTGCGGAAGAATTTACCGATTCAGACTGGATAGAGGGATTTCAATGTTTCGAGAACCACTTAAAAGACAAAGAGACTTTTGAGGAAGGAAAAGAAATAACTCTCTCTAATCGCCAAGGTGCAACTTTGGCTGAATTTGAAGTAGCACACGTAAATCCAAATCGCCTACTCCCTACACATGTTTTTCCCACCCCACAGGTTTATGGACTTGATATAGCAGAGGGAGTCCGCAAATTCAAATCATTCATAATTCAAAGAATTCGCGCCAAGAAGAATCAGATTGTCCCCTTCGGAATAATCTGTCTTGATACAAGCGGTTGGTCTTGGAGACAATCACTAGTAAGAGATGTAGATGTGGATTCATGGAAATACTTAATCCATTTACTCCGCGAAGAGTTTAAACAACCTCTTTACAGTTCTGTGGTAGGGTTAGTTATATTCCAAAAAGATCTTTCTACTAACGATATACTTGTCCTTCCTTTTGGAGTAATCCCTAACCCCAATTCTACGCTCGCTCAAAAGAACACCAAACTTTTCCGAAAAGCACTCGATATTTTCGCCCCTTAAAATACGTAAGCCTCGCTGGCGAACCTTAAGGTTCGCACTACATGAATAGCCCGTAACACAAGGCGCGCCCTTAATCTCTTGCGGGGTCCCCGCGGCGTTGCGAAGCAACGGCGTGGGGTGCTACGGGGTGTGTTACGGGGTGTGTT
>JAGMDF010000122.1 GCA_023128825.1 Caldifarciminota bacterium
AGCTGAGCGGCAAAGACTTCCGCTTCCTCAAGATAGGGTTCGGCTGTCTTAGCCGCAGCTGCGGGTTTTGCTTTCTCCTCATCCTTCAAGAATGTCCTTTCCGTCCTTGAGGGCTCGGTGGGTGGCTTCTGCTCCTTTGCAGCCGCTCCCGCACCTTTCGCTGTCTTATCGGCTTCAGCTGTCATTCCGGCGAGTGGTGATTTTCTGCCTGTCTCAACGGGTTCTGCCCCCAGTATCTCATCGGTAGAGACCAACTTCTTATCCCTCAACTCAATCTTCTGGGCCTCCGGCTCTTCCTTAAACCTTTTGAAGCTCACGTTTGATTTCTGTGGCGGTGCGGTGATCTCTGCAACCTCTTCTTCCGTGAACTTCGCGGGTGCTCGTTTAAGAAGAGGTATGCTTATGACTATGGCAAGGAACACGGCCACAGCTGCGGATAAGTAGGGAATCAGCCTGAATCCCAGCGGTCGTGGACGGTGAGGGCGTATTATGGCTTCCCTTTTGGGAATAAGCCTTCGCGTAACGCGATGAGAGAAGTTGTGCCAGTAGTGTTTACCCGGGTCAGGTACCTTCTCGGCCTCGCCGTCTACGATCAACTCGTCAAGGGCTGCAAGCTCGGCCAGTTTTGCCTGACATTTTTGACATTTCTCAAGATGACGCTCTACGGCTTCGCGCTCTTTTGCCGAAAGCTCCCCGTCATGATAGGCTTGAAGAAATTCTTCTATCTCCTTGCAGTTCATAGCAATTCCTTAAGTTCCTCTTTCACTGTCTCTCGCGCACGTGCAAGGCGCGACATCACCGTACCTATTGGGATGACAAGCACCTGGGCGATCTGGGCGTAGGGCCAGTCTTCATAAACCCGTAACACAAGTACTTGTCGTAACTTAAGGGGCAATCTTGCAATGGCGGCATGGATCTTGCGCCGGGTCTCGTCCTGTTCCAAGACACTCACCGGGTTATTAGCAGAGGGCTTGCGCTCAAGATCGGCGTCCACCATCGGCAGGCGGCGCTTCTTGAGATGGTTGAGCGTCAGATTGATCGCGATGCGGTACATCCAAGGGCTGAACGGATAACGCAGATCGAAACGATCTATGGCCCGAAACGCCCGAATAAACGCCTCCTGAGCCAGATCGTCGGCCTCGGTATGGTTTCTTACGAACCTGTAGATCACTGTATACACCCTTCTTTGATAACGCTCGACCAGTTTGCCGAACGCTTCAGTATCACCGTTCTTTGCTTCGGCTAAGAGTTTCTTTTCGTCCTCAGGCGGTTGTGTTGGTTCTGCCTGTGGCTTTGTCTCTTCATCTTTTAATACAGGCTGAGGCATGATTTATTCCCTTAAGTGCTGAGGAATCGCCGGACGTCGGCATCCATTTCTCGTGGATCGCGTCCTGTGCGAAGCGCGTGATAAGGTAACTTACCCTCCGGTTCGAACTTATCCTTCATCTTAGTGTATATTTCCCAGGTGGCGTCGGACTGTCTGTCGCTCTCCTTGCGCTGCTCGATCCAGCCTTTCACCTTCTCATCCGAAGCCTCGCATCTGATGAAATGAACCTCGGCTTCCAGCTTCTCTCCTGTCTCTTTAAGCTCAGCACGCTCCTTTTGTCTGCCGTAGGTGGCGTCTATTATAAGTGACTGGTTTTGTGCGAGATAGGTTCGGGCCTTGTCCTTGAGAGTCTCGTAGACCCGCCTGCTCATCTCAGGTGAGTAGAGGTCTTTGCCGAAGGATGCGTAGTGATGTTCGTCGAGCGAGGCGCCTGCAAGCAGTCTGCGAACAATATCCGATCTGATATGA
>JAGMDF010000123.1 GCA_023128825.1 Caldifarciminota bacterium
CTATTGCGTTCAGGTTTAATCTCCCAAAGTATACCGGTCATTGCAGGTCTATCCTCGCCTCTTGAGACCGCAAACTCAACCGCCTCAAATAACCCTTTAAGAGAGGAGGCCTCGATATTGAACTGAATCGCCGAAGGCCGCTCGAACATCTTGGGAAATTCATCAGGGTCAAGTATAGGAATCCGGAAGGTGCTTCGTCCAGCCTTTAGAATAACCCGGTTTTCTTCCTTTATAAACTCTATCTCCTCGGCTGTGCTTTCCTTTACTATCCCTGCAAGTTTACGTCCTGGAAGAAGAACACGTGCTTCTTCTGCTGCCTCTATTTCACTTGAGGTTTTCACGTAGATATCCAGATCTGTAGCCAAAAGGGTAAGGTGCCCTTTCTCGGTAGAACAAAGGATATTCTGAATGATAGGATAGGGCGTGCGTGAAGGAATGACAGGCACTATTCTATTTATTAACTCCTCCAGCCTATTCCTTGAAGTCTTAAACCACATCTTTCCTCCTCTGGTTCAACAACAGTAGATACAAATATTACTTAGGTTGTTGTTGTTGTCAATGTGGATTTGGTGGATTTCGAGGTAACCTTCTGTCTTGTATAGACTTAAATACGGCCACGTATGTTGAGAATTCTGTTGACTGAGGGGGATATTTGTTGAAAAACAAAGACGTGGCGAATAACTCACATCCCTATCCACGGTTTATCCTCTGTTCTATCCCCATGATTTTTTCTTTGAACTCAAGGTCTTCTTCGGTCAATCTTTTTATTTTAGCTACAGCGTGAATCACGGTTGTGTGGTCTTTTCCACCGAAGAAGCGGCCTATCTCTTTAAGTGAAAGCCCCAAAAGCTTGCGAATAAGGAACATCGCCGACTGTCTGGCAAGGACCAGTGGTGCTGTGCGTCGTCTGCCCTTTATCTCCTCGATCGTTACGTTGAACGTGCGCGCCACCTGTTTTGTTATGCGGTTTGGTGTGGTGCGTGGGCGGTTTCTTAAAAGATCGTGAAGCACCTCCTCTGCAAGTGAGGTTGTAAGGCCTTGTCCTGTAAGGGATGAGAGTGCAAGCAGCCTTATGAGCGCGCCTTCAAGCTCGCGTACGTTTGAGCGAATCCTTGATGCGATGTAGTAGGCCACGTCCTGCGGCAGATTCTGGTTTTCCGAGGAGGCCTTGCGCAGCAGGATAGCTATGCGGGTTTCAAGATCAGGGGGCTGGATATCCACCACAAGGCCGCCGGAGAAGCGGGAGGCGAGACGCTCCTCAAGGGTTGGAATCTCGCGCGGCGGACGGTCAGAGGTCAACACCACTTGTTTTCCGCCTTCGTACAGATGATTAAAGAGATGGAAGATCTCCTCCTGCAGCGATTCCTTACCGCGAAGGAAGTGGATGTCGTCGATAAGCAAGAGATCCTTGGACCGGTAGCGGTTCTTGAACTCCATCCTGGTTCCCTTCTCAACGGCGTCGATGAGTTCGATAAAGAGTGTTTCTGCCGGGATGTATGCGACCGCGAGTTTAGGACGTGCGCGGTTCAGATAGTTTCCGATAGCCTGAAGTAGATGTGTTTTGCCCAGCCCTACGCCGCCGTAGATAAACAACGGATTGTAAACCTCGGAGGGAGCCTCGGCAACGGCAAGGGCCGCGGCATGTGCGAAGCGGTTGTGTTCCCCGACCACGAAGTTGGCAAATGTATAGCGCTCCTGGAGCCGAGAGCCGTCCTTGGCGTAGATGAGACGGCGCCTCGTAAACCTCGGCCTTGCCGCACCCGACTCGACCTTGCGCGCCCTGAACGCAATTCGAAGACCGCCTGAGTTGACCTCGGCCAAAGCGTCCGCGAGCGCCTTGCCGTAGTACTCCTCTATCCACTCCACGAAGAACGGATTAGGGACCTCAACCAGAAGCATGCCCTCTCGCTGTTCCAGGAAACGCGTGGGCTTAAACCACGTATTGAAGCCCTCCTCAGGGATCCGGTCCTTCAGATGTTCCATTACGGTGCCCCAGAGGGTTTCGGTGCTCATTTTTCCTCCGGGTTATCCACAGACTTATCCACAATCTCTCCATCTATAACTTATTAGTTTACGTAACTTGACCCTCCTGGCTCCCGATGCCGGGGTGGTGGGGACGATGAAACTATACGCCTTGTGGAAAGCTTGTCAAGTAGTTTGAGCCTTAATTGGCTACAGCTCGATAAGTGCTCGAGCTGCCAAGAGTTGGCCTGCTGCAAGACCCCCGTCCGTCGCAGGGATAAGCCTTGGGAAGTGAAGCGAGATGGGTTTTTCGACCAACTCACAGGCAAGGGTGCTCAACAGACGAACCAGGGTGCGGTTGGCAAACACGCCGCCTGAAAGGACGACGGTGCTTATGCCGGTCATCTCTCTGGCTCGCTCAAGCCAGTCTACAAGGGCGTTTGCAAAACCCAGGTGGAACCGTCCGGAGATCGCAGACAACCCGCTACCCTTATCCATATCCTCAAGTATCGCCGCAAAGCAGGGCGCGGGATCAAGGATCAGGTCGTCGTTTATCGCGAACGGGTACCCGGTCGTACCCGAAAGATCGCTAGGGCATAGCGATTCCAGTGCCACCGGTGCCTGGGCCTCGAAGGTGATTTCATCTACCAGACCGATGAGTCCTGCCACCGCGTCAAAAAGCCTGCCTGCGCTCGAAGCCCGTACCACTCGTAACGCCCGTGACACATCATTTTCTCTCTCAAGCATCTTGCCGGCAATCTCACCATCTTTACCGAACATGGCTATCGCCTTGTCCGCGCCAAACAGATCGGCAATCACCCCTGCCGCCATCCTGCGCGGCCTGCGGATCGCCAGCTCACCCCCCACAAGGGGCAAAGGCTTGAGATGCCCCAACCTCTTAAATCTCACTCCTCGATCGGTCAGGTGTAAAAGCTCACAACCCCAGATCGAGCCGTCAGGTCCATAACCTGTACCGTCCAAAGCAAGGCCGATTACCTCCTCCTCTATCTCGTGCTCGAACATCACCGAGGCTACGTGTGCGTGATGGTGCTGGACGCGGTAAAGCCGAATGCCCTTATCCTCGGCATACCGCTCGGCCCACCGGGTGGAGAGGTAGTCAGGATGCGCGTCACAGACAACCACTTCAGGCTCGACGCGGAACCAGCGAAGATAGGTGCCAAGGGTTTGCTCAAAGAACTCCATCGTTTCCCGGTTTGAAAGCTCGCCTATGTGAGGAGATAGCCATACGCGGTTGCCGTCGGCCACCGCGAACGAACCCTTCATCTCCGCTCCTACTGCAAGCGAAGGTTGAAAACGGAAAGGCGTTTCCAAAGGTGCCGGAGCAAATCCCCTGGCCCTGCGGATCAAGTGAATTTCACCCCGCGAGGATACTTCCTCTCCCCGCGGGGACCCCGATGGAGAATCAGAAGACACCAAGGCGACCGAATCATCGATGCGGTTGGCAATTTCCCGGTTGTGGGCCAGCACCGCATCAAACACATCCCCCAGTTTCTCTAAAAGCTCACCTTCATCAGCAATTATCGGCTCGTCGCCCCGGTTCGCGCTGGTCGCTATCAGAGGATTTAATCTTGCTCCCTTGAGGATTGTGGCGAACATCAGGTGGTGAATCGGGGTGTAGGCGAGCATGATGCCTGCGCCTGGATTGAGGGGAGCAAGTGCTGCCCTTACATCCCGCGGCACCTCAGGATTCCATGGGAGAAGGAGTACAGGGGCTGCTGGCGCCCGTAACACAAGCTCCTCTTCCCGAGAGATAACCGCTAAGCTTCTTGCCTGCTCGGTATCCCGACACATCACGGCCAGCGGCTTATGAGGCCTGCGCTTGCGATTCCTTAATCTCGCCACAGATTCAGGATCCATCGCGTCGCACATCAGGTGATACCCGCCCAGCCCCTTTACGGCAACTATCTTTCCCGACATCAAGAGCCGCACCGTCTCCTTGATAGGATCTTTACATCTCAGCACTCTCCCAGACGCCTCGAACAGCACCACCTCAGGACCGCATACCGGGCATGCATCCGGCTGTGCATGAAAGCGGCGGTCAAGCGGGTTATCGTACTCTTGCTGGCAATCCGCACACATCCTGAATTCCTGCATCGTTGTTTTGGGCCTGTCGTAGGGCAGTTCACGGATTATCGTGTATCTTGGCCCGCAGTCGGTGCAGTTGGTGAAGGCGTAGCGGTAGCGGCGATCTTCGGAATCCAGTATCTCTCTCTTGCAGCCCTCACAGGTGGCAAGATCGGCCGAGACCTCCAGGGCCTGAGACGCCTGACCTGCTTCGCTTTCGATTATCTTGAACTTCGATAGTCCTTGCTCTTCGGTTTCAGCTACCTTGATTTCCGTTATACGTGATGCAGTCGGCGGGTTGGTTTCGAGCTCGTTAACGAACTCGGAGATCGCCTGAGACGAACCTTCCAGATGAATCTGGACCCCGGCGAGGTCGTTTAAAACAAAGCCCGCGAGGCCGCGTCTTACGGCCTCGCGGTAACAGAATGGTCTAAAGCCCACCCCTTGAACCGCTCCGGTTACTCGCACGCGGGCGGCTGCCATTACTCTAATCTCGCCCTTGATTCGCGTTCATTACGCGAACGGCCGGCATTGATCTCGCAGATGCCTTGCGCCCCTCCCGGGTTGGATCGGGACGAGGGCACTTAAGCTTTAACCCTTTTTCGTCTTGCGCGTGGTTTTCTTTGCAGTCGGCTTTTTCTTCGTCGGGGCTTTCTTCTTGGGTGTCGGTTTCGCTTCCTCTGCGGGTGTGGTTACCTCGAGCTTCTCCGGTATCTCGATCTCCTCCTCCTTGATCTCAAGCAGGTTGCGCTCGTCCTTCTTTTTAACGAGCACGAGGTAGGCGAGTGTGTTGCCCGAGAACCAGACAGCCATCCCATAGCTCAGCACGAAGAGTATAAACGCGTGGTAGAAGATGGAGAAGAGTATCGTGCTTACCATCATCGACCAGTTCGGGATCATCGGGGCCTGGGAGGTAACAAGGCTGGGCAGCTCAACCGCTCCCTTTATCCAGGCAAAGGCGTTATGCAACCAGTTGGGCAGCCAGAATAACGCCTGCTCCACCCAGCGCGGCAGCACCAACCTTACGGTGTCGGCTGCAGAGTTGATCATGAGGTCGAGCTTGTAGAGAACCTGAGCACCAGATTTCGCTTGACCGACGTTCATGAGGATTCCCACTATCCAGCGGCCCAGATGAAGGGCCTTTACGCTGAAGAACGCCAGGACCGCCATTCCCACTCTCGCGAAGATAATCAACAGAAACTGGTACCAGACGAGTCGCCAGGGCTGGTCGTTGACGCAGGAGAAGACCTCGAAGAGGTTGTCGAAGGCGTCCGATTTGGTGGTTCCAATGACCGCAGGACTGATAGTGAAGGTGAAGAAAAACACCACAATGAGGTAGACTACGAACAACGCTACGGCGAAGGCGGGTATAGCCAAAAGCCCAACGATCATCTCGCCTGCATAGGGTATCCTTCCGATAAGACCCAGAAGCAGACCCGCGGCAAGCAAGAGAACGATAAAGAGTCCCAGAAGGACAGGGGTGGCGATAAGTGCCCCCAGGCTCTTCAGCGCCTGCTTCCACGCCTCCTTGACCTCAAAGAACTCGTCCCCGCGCAGCTGCTCGTAGGTCAGCTTGGAGATGGCAACCCCGGCGGTCATCGCGGCGAAGACAAGCCAGACCACGCCCACTGCCCACAGTATCCAGCCTCCTACGTTGAAGGCAGGAAGTGCAGCCACCGCATCGGGCATCGGCAGGAGACGGAAGTTCTCCCAGACGGCCGCTATGCTTGTTCCTGAGACGAGATATGCGAGGTAGCCGAGAACCATGTAGCCCAGCCAGCCGAGTAGCAGGCCCTGAAAGCCTACCCATATCTTCTTGGCCGAGAACCCGAGCCTGAAGGCCCGGAATATGTCTTTATAGTTGAAATGTAGCTTCGTCATCTTTCAAGCCTCCTTCAGCTCAAGACTTCCTCCGAAGAGTGCTAACCCTGACACACCGGCATAAGGAACCGGAAGATCATGTAGAAAACAAGCGCCAGGGACAGGATAAACGCGCCCATGATGACGCCGTAGGGGATGCGGTGCCTTCGAGTTTTGAAGAAGCGCCGCCTCATATGTTCTTCCTTCCTTGTGTTTTCGGTTCCCAGAGGCCCTGCGTGCGGGCATCCATTTTTGTATCTTACTCGGTTGCGTGAAGTTGTCAAGTGCATTTAGTTCGTGCGCCGAGAGATGGTTACCAGGCAGGTAGGGAGGCGTTGAAGGTATTTGAGAAAGCGGCCAGCAAGCCACCTTCAGGTGATGTAAACTTAAGTTTCCAAAAGAGAGAGAGGGGGGGGTGCCTTCGGGTGCCTGTTTCACGTGAAACAATCCCTGTCGTCGATCCGGACGTTTCACGTGAAACCTGCCGGACGGATTACTCGGAGTCCCCGCGACGACATACAGTGCGTCGCAGGATATATCTCTGGGGCTTAAGATTCGGGGTGTCAAAATATCTCCCCTGCGGCGATCAGCCCCAGGATCAGGAGTCCGAACAGGATGTATATTGTAAGGATCAGTGCTTCCCTCAGCTTCTTTCTCCCGCGCATCACGATCAGGGCTGACGTAAGGACGCCGAAAGGTGCCGCGGCCCAGTAAAACCTGGGATAGGCAAGGATAAGGGGAGTCAAAAGGTAGGATATAAGAACCAGCCCGGCGTTCACCCAGCGGCCCTTTCCTAAACCCAGGAGGGTAAAAAGCGTCCTGATTCCTCGCCTGCGATCCCCCTCAACGTCGGCCATGTCCTTGGTGCCGAAGGTGGCGGTTAGGGTAACGAGGACCAGGATCAGCATCCTTAAGGGGAAGAGCATAACCGGCGCGTGGCTGGCAAACCCCGAGGCCATCACCGCCAGACCTGCCAGCGCGAGAAGGAAGACGTTCAAAGGATAGAGGCGCTTGAGCCGCAGCGGCGTCGTGGAATAGAGGAGGGAAATCACGTGAGCGGCAAGGAGAGCCAAAAAACTTGCCAATCCGCACCGCAGCGCAAGAATCAGGGAGAAGACCGAGAGGGAGGCGGCAAGGATGTAGGAGTCCCTGCGACCCAGAAGACCTCTGGAGAAGGGGGTCTGTTTGCCGGCCAGGCGGTCTATCTCCGCGTCGAAGATGTCGTTGAGAAACACCGCCCCCTGGAACGCCGCAAGGGCCGAGATGCTTACATAAAAGAGAAAATATGGATCGAGCGCCGCCTCGCCCACCGCCGCACCCATCACCGCGCCCCCTGCCGCAAAACCAGCGTAGTGAATCAGTCTGAGCGGGCGCAGAAGCTTGAGTATCCCTAAAAACCTTCGGGGGGCGAGCACAAGAGGCAACAGAATGCACAGCGCCAGCCCTGCAAGGATGACGATATCCACCACACCAGGGGGATAGAGCGCCACTTTCACCTCACAACCCCCTTAACCCGGTTCCCTCAGCGTATGCCTCTTCCATGGGCGAAGTTTAGGCCATAAGGAGGGGGAAGTCAACAGTTGAATGCAGCTAACGTATTCCTTCCCGCTTTCCAAGGTGTTGCACTTCAT
>JAGMDF010000124.1 GCA_023128825.1 Caldifarciminota bacterium
TCTGAGCTACAGGCGCGTTATTCACCCCAAGGAAACACAAAGTGTTTCCTTGGGGACCCCGATAAGACCAAGGATGTCTCAGATAATACGTCACTTATAAAATCGTTTTATGTCCCATTGGAATCTGCAAAGTCCGGATGTCAACCTTTCCATACATCACAATGTAAGACGCAAAGGTGTGGCTTTGGTCATGGGATCTGAAGTTCTCGATCCCTGCCCTTCTGCAGGCAGTCTCAAAAGCTCTGCGCCAGTTCCCATAGGGTCTACCGTCCGGCTTAGAGAATACGTAATGGGAGTAAGGCCTCTCGTTATGCAGGCGGTGTAACACGGGCAGTAAGTCCTTGCCTATCGGGATAACCCGCACCTCGTTATTCTTGGTTCGCTTAAGAGTTATCTCTCTGCGTTCAAAGTCAACATCATCCCAGGTAAGGCCTTGAAGTTCACCCTTGCGCATCCCTGTAAGCAGGGCAGTCAAGACAACCGCCTTCAGCATCCCAGAGCACGCATCCAGAAGCCGCTCACGTTCGCTATCGCTAAGATACCTCACACGTCCAGGGGATTCCTTAAACGGCTTCACAGTTCGGGCAGGACTTACGGAGAGATAATCCCATTCAACCGCCTTGCGTAACATGTGTCTAAGCAGAGCGAACTCTCGGTTGACCGTTGCAGGTTGTTTACCCTCTTTTCTACGGCTTTGCATATACCGCTCTATATCGCGGCCCGTTATCTCTGAGAGTTTCTTTTTGCCAAAGGTCTCAAGGAGCTTACGCATCCTGCTCTTGTCTCTGTAAAGGGTAGAGGAGGCCTTATTAGCCTCAGCATAAGGAGTATATTCCTTTGCAAGCTCTGAAAGAGTGACGTCGGTCTTTACCTTATGGCCCAGGGTATCCTCAAGCTCGGCTTCCTTGACAATCTCGCTGATTTTCAAAAGAGCCTTGGTTCTGTCGGTCTCTCCTGTGGAGAGCATCCGTCTTTTCCCGTTTAGCGTGAATCTCACATACCAGCGTCCGTTGACACGCTGATATAGTCTCACGTTACCAGTAAGTTTAACCCCTTCACTCGATAAGTCAAGATCACTAGCACGCCAGACTATTGTTCTGGGCCGGTGTCTACGCTTGGCACTGATGCAGTTTCTATTCCCCATAGTTGAGGGGCTTAAAAACTCTTGTTTGCGGGCCTCAGCTAACAACACCATATCAACCAGGCCTTAAGCGAGCGAGAGAGACCTCTACGAGGCTTATAAGGGGATTCACCTGTGTCCTTTACCTCGGGTTGCCTGACTGGCCCTTACGCCAAGGTCTAAGGTTGCCTTCGTTCACTGCTACCCCATTGTTTTCAGTGAGAGCCGCCAACAGAGAAACTTCCCATGATTCATCTAAGAAGCTTCTTGGTCTTAGGATCGTAAGGGATGTAGACCTCCGGCCCGTGCTCCCAGGAAACCTCTTTGAGGATGTAGTCCGTGGCCTCCCTTACGGAGCGGATAGGCTCAACCTTGACGCCTATATGGGCCGCTCTACGGCCTACAATCTCGGACCACACATCGGTGATAAGCTCAGGAGTAACCAGGGGATGCTTTTCTATGAGGTAGTGCAGGTGAGGGTTTGCAAGCCTATCCTCTATCTTAAGTTCTCCCTCTACAGAAGAGATGCATACAAGCCCTTCACGGTGCTGCTCAAAGTGGTTCCCGAAGACACGCTTGTTTAATTGTAGCACAAACCGCTTGCCCTTGCGTAGGGCTGTATTTCTGCTTACCGGTCTGGGAAACGTAAGGGTTGCAAAGGCTCCCAGACAGTCGGCATACTCACTAATAAACCATTGCCGGTAAGCCTCTCTAGCTGTAGGCCTTTGCCAAACCCTGAAGGTTTTATTATACATATTCATTCCAAGTAAGTCTCTCCTAATTAGGAACTTATACCTATATACCCTACCTTACTTCTAAGGTTGCAGAGTAGAACTTCGAGGTCAAGGCATAATGCTTAATGCCTTGATCCCTCCACTTCCTCTGGAAATCCTCCCAGAGAAAGTGCCCCCCCTCCTTTTATTAAACCCTCCTTTTATTAAAAGCATAGCACGGTTTGTGTCGTTGTCGAGCCCGACATGACGCACCCGTGCGAATCGATGGAATTGATGTGATAGTGGTCAAGCTCAAACAAAACTACAGCAAACCTCAAAATCAGTGCACTAAAGTGCACGGAAAATGCATAGTGTTTGGGCATCCCCCCATCAATTTGCATAGTCGCCGACAATGTTGATTGAGCGTCAAGCTGCCAAAAATAAAAGAAGGGCGCGCGCTAGCAGTAGCCTTTCGTCAAAAGCCCCTCCGTTGTCGGTGTTTTGTCTCAAAGCCTCTATATTAGCCACCCACAACCGCCTATTCGTGCCCCTAGCGCAACCGCTTCGCTCTGCGTCTGGCCGGGGCACCGGCGGCCAACCCCACCCGACCACCCTATTGTAGCAGGCAGCTTCGCCGTGGGCTGTCCTCGGCCGCGCAGAAAGCCTTGCCTGCAAAAGACCAAACCAGGGTGTTGCCTTTCAAGTAAGAGACCAAGGTTGGCAAAACGTCCTGAAGATGCAGTCTGCGGCTAACGAAACTGCGCGCCCTGCGGCAGCCGCGCCTCGCGCCTGCAGGTTAGTGCAGCATTCCTACACGCAACTGCGGGGTGAAGGTTGACAAGTTCTTTACCCAGGGGTATAGTTCGCTATGCCGGACGGAGAGATTGAGCAATGATAACCTCAGAGAACGAGCGGTCATTCCAAATCAAACTTATCGGCTGGTTCAACAAGATACTTAGCTCTGCCAAGCATGTAGCCACCGAAGCGGATGGTGAGATAGGCGTCAAGGTAGGTGAGCGGACTAAATTCCCTGATGTGATTCTGTAGTCTAATAAAGCCCAGGAAATAGCCGTAGCCACGATAGAGCTTAAGGACACCAATACCCCTGTAGACGACCCTGAGCTTCTCAATAACGGCATACCCAAGGCTAAGTCCCTCCAGGCAAAATACTTCCTAACCTGGAATGTGCGTCAAACAATTCTCTGGAATATCTCTGGTGACAAGCCTGAGCCTTTACAGGTCTACCCACCTCTTCTAACAGTCCGCTCTATTGAAGACATCAACATCTCTCAAGTTCAGGATCAACTGTATGAGCGCGTCAAGGAGATTATATCCGACCTGAACGATCTTGTCTTAATCGGCAAGCTACATCCTCACCGGCTAGACCCGGTGGCATTTGCCAACACCCTGCACCATGCAGTTGATGTGTTGACCCCAGGGATGAAGAAATCACTCTCTCAAAAATACGCGAGAGATAGTGAATTCAAAAAGGGGTTCCAACTCTGGGCACGTGAGCAGGGTATTGTGGACTACGACAGGGAAGAATTCTTTACTAACGCGGCCCGACAGATTATCTATAGAATGCTTGGCAGGGTTCTTTTCTATTTCGCCTTAAGACGATTCTCCCAAGACCTGCCGGAGCTTTCGCTTGGGGAGTCAACCTTGAGGAGATAAACCTTGACCGGGCCAGGGAAGACTTTGGCGCGCAATATGGTTTTAACCATCCTCGTAAGGCGCTCCTGGTGATCGACGTATTCCCCAAGACTCCGGCTGCGAGAAGCGGACTCCAACCAGGCGACGTGATCTATT
>JAGMDF010000125.1 GCA_023128825.1 Caldifarciminota bacterium
GAGTCCCTCCAGGCGCGCTTTAAGAAGAAGGCGGGCCGACCTCAAGGTCGGCCACTACGATCTTTTCCCTTCCTCTCGGTCAAGTGTAAAGGTGTTTTGGAGTGCATCAACCGCGTTGATGCCGCAATGACACGGTCATTGCACTCCATAAGGAAACAATGTGGAACAGCCTCTCCAGGCTGTTCGTAATATCATGCTTTAGGGGCTTAAATACCTTAGTATATCAGTCACCAACCTGTCCGTCTCTACCACTATATTCTCCGCTGCCACTTTAATGGCATCGCCCCCCGTACGATTCAGCATACTTCGCAAATAAATAGGAGCTGGAGACGATAAATCGTCACCTTTAAGAACCCATACAACTGAATATACCGTCATACTATTCGAATACTCAGGTATAGCATCAAGAGGGTCTCCAGTCTCAATTATAAGCTGAAGCCTCGCCTCATTACCATAGCTCAGTCTAAATGCATTAGAACTTCTTATGCCCTCTTTAACGTGATAGACGAGGCTTCTACCCAACACATCTACCGAATAATCCACAATCTCAACGGGTATCTTCTGATCCGACTGAGCAACAAACTTATTTACAGGTAGAAGGCTTAGCATTCCAATTCCCAAAACCAGGGATTTGATTTTCATCGTTCCTCCTTCATATCTTCACTATACTCCTCCCTTCCTCTCGGTCAAGTGTAAAAGTAGGGGTAGAAGGTCTTGACTTTGGGACGGGTTGGGCTAGACTTAGGTCTAAATATGTTGAAGGAGGCTCGATGGCTAAACGCGCCGCAGGCTTAAAGAGGTTCCGTGGCCCGTTCGTGCTGCACATGATGGATCTTTTGAGATCCATACGACGCTCCAGGCAACCGTTTGCCTTGAAGGTAAGGTTTTCAAGGGAGGACGCGGCAGGAAAGATCTTCTTTGAGAAAGGCAAACTGGTGCACGTCGAGTTTCAAGACAAGACCGGTGAAGAGGCGTTTTTTGAAATCCTGGCAAGGCGCGACGGGAACTACGAAACGATTCGAGGCCTGACCGCAGACGTTGTAAGCATCGAGCGCGACGTAGAAGCTTTGATCTCTGAGTTCGAAGCGCGTCTGGTGGAAAACCCGCAAGCTGAGCCTTCGGTCGCGGAAGAACCTGCCGAGCTACCATCCGGGAAGGACAAGGAAACCGCCAAGGACGCGAGAGAGGAAAGCAAACTCATCCCGGAAGAAAAGGTTACCGAGTGGTCTCCGCCCCCACCACCGGATCGCGGGTTCCAGGAAGAAGCATGGATAAAGGACTGGGGCGAGAAGACCCCGGGCTTCCGATCGGCCCTTATCGTACGCCAGGACAGCGTTAAGATCATTGAAGTGTCAGCCGAAGGGGCATCGGAACAAATCGACACTCAGGCCATAGATGAGTTGTGCAAATCCTCAGCCCGGCTCATCGGAAGCCACGACGCATCGGAATTGAAGGGGCTGCGCTTTGAAACAGAAGAACGTCTGTACTATGTCTCAGCATTAGGTAAGGGCTACTTCCTCCTGGTCTCCCTTGAGAGAACCGGGTTCGCTTTGCCCTTGATAGAGCGCCGCCTGAGCCAGCTCGCCCGAGCGCTAAACGATTCTTTGGAGCGGGCCTGATCCATCCGGGGGCGCATCCCCCACTACCACCTGACCGGCGGCTACCATCTAAAAAAACAGCGAAAGGGTCTAGAAGCTTAAGAGGATTCCTGCGCAGACCGCAAATTCGTCACCTGCCGGATAAAGACCTATGCGAACAGGGGGGACTCCTCGATCGGCCCAGCCGAGTCTATGTGCGAGCGCGGAGCCGAGGAAGGCTCCGCCGACCCCGGCCGCTACAGGAAGCGCCGCGGCCAAAACCTCCACAGGCCGATCTACCAGATACGGATTATACTGCGTCGTGTCTTCGTCGGTCTGCGAGACTATAAGCAGCGAGACCCCGCCTGCAACCAGGGTTCCCAGTTCCGCACCCACCCATTTGGGCCAGAACGGGGTTTTTATCCCCATGGCAAGCCCTGAGACGTGCACCCCCAGCGCCGAGCCGAACGGCACGCCTGCGCCGTAGGCTAGGGCTACCGCCGCGCGCTGTTTGGTGCGAAGCGGGTACTCCTCGGTTGTATCGGTAATCTTGGGAGCCGCGATCCATGCTAGCTCGCCCGCCAGGAATCCGGCTGCCGCGGCCCCCATAAGACCCACCGCCGCCTGCTCGACTACCTCGCCTGCGTTAGCCCCCGGAGCCGCACCCGCTGCGAAAGAAACAAACAGAATCACTGAAACAACGCTTCCCATTTCATCTCCTCCTTAAAGCTCCTTGCAGTAGATTCGGTGACGCTTGTATATCCTGCCGCCAACCTTCTCCATCTCCGCTCTCATCCTGAGGTTCAACTCAAGCTCGTGATGACTGTCCGAGTGGGTCATCCCGGCTTGGCGTGCGCTGGCACACAAGGCGTTGGCCATCAACACGTCCAGGCCCTTGCCGCGGTGCTCGGTCTTTATTGCTCCCAGAAGCATGTCCAGCCGCTTGGAGCGGCGGCGTGCCGCAAGGATCTTGAATATCCCGAATGGAAACAGTCTGCCCCGCGCCGCACGTATCCCGGAGGTCATATCCGGGATACCTATGGCGAAACCCAGCACCTCTCCATTCAGCAAAACGACCTTCACAAACCGCGGGTCAAGCAGAGGTATATAGTCGGCGGCCACCTTGCCGATCTCTTCCTCGTTCAGAGGCGAGAACCCGTAGAGATTTCGGTAGGCTTCGTTTATGAGTCTAAAGATCGGTGCGATGAACGGCTTGAACTCGGCACGTTTTTTAAACTCCTTGAGCCTGTAATCTGTGCGGGAAAGGAGTCTTTGGGCGATCCTGGAATAGACCGGCGGCAATGGGTCGCGAAGGTCAACAAGATAGGTAACCCAGTCGGTCTCCTTTTTGTACCCCGCCGCCTCCACGAGCCTGGAAGCGTAGGGAGGGTGCCACCAGGTGGCGATAGAGGTGCGATGCTCGTGCCCCTCGACAAGCATCCCCTCCGGATCGAGATCGGTGAAACCTAAAGGACCAACGATGCGATTGCACCCTTTGGAACGCGCCCAATCCTCTGCAGCCGCAAGCAGAGCGGATGCCACCTCCTGATCGTCTACGGAATCGAAGAACCCGAAACGCGCGGAGTTCTCTGTCCGAAACTTGTTCAGCTTGTGGTTGATAAGCGCCATGACGCGGCCCACCGGTTTGCCGTCACGGCATGCAAGGTAAAGCTCCCCGTCGGAGAAACTCCACGCGTCGTTCTTACCAGGGTCAAAGAAACTTTTCTCGTTTTGATAGATGGGATGCACCCACTGCGGGTAGCGCTTCTCGTAGAGCTTCTCCGGGAAGTAGATAAAGAGTTTCTTTTCCTTCTTGGTGTGCACTTCACGAATCCGGACTGACATCAGGCCTCCTTGGGTATGGGATATTATGCGGGAAATCGGGTCTTAGTCAAGGGCTTTGCCTCCCAACCACTTGACATTCGCCGATTTTGGACTATAACCGAGTGTTTTCAAAACCGTTTAATCTTGAACAAGGACAATAAGACCCTTAAGGGTCAGAGGAGAAGATGAGCACCAAAGATACTGAGGGGAAGCCTGCTCCAAAACAAAAGGAGCCTGTGGGGAGGCAACGCTCGCTGGGACCGGTTCCCAACCTTGAGGAGTACGTAGCGCCCGACTGGTGACGAAGCCTTTTTAACTCCCTCTACTTAAAGACCGACGCCGACGTGGTGGATGATGTAAGGATCACCGGCAAGGAAGTCGATATGTTTTCGCAGATCCTCGGCATATCCCAGGACGACAGTATCCTTGATCTATGCTGCGGCCAGGGACGCCACTCGCTTGAACTGACCAGAAGAGGGTTCGCCAATGTGGAGGGGATGGATCGCTCTCACTACCTTATCCAGCGGGCCAAGTCTCAGGCCAGAAAGGAGTCCTTGAGCATCCGGTTCAGGGAGGGGGATGCAAGAAAGCTGCCTTACCCGCCGGACACCTTTGACGCGGTTATGATTTTGGGCAACAGCTTCGGCTACTTTGAAACCCCGCAAGACGACCTGCGGGTTCTAAAAGAGGTGGCAAGGGTCCTAAAGCCCTGGGGCAAGCTGCTTGTGGACATCGCAGACGGCGAGTTCCTCAAGGACAACTTCCAGCCGCGCTCCTGGGAGTGGATAGATCCAAAAAACTTCGTCTGCAGGGAGCGCTCGCTCTCTCTGGACAAGCAGCGATTGATATCAAGAGAGGTGGTCAGGCACACCGAGAAGGGGGTCATCGTGGATCAGTTCTACGCGGAAAGGCTTTACACGAAAGAGAGTATAACCGATCTCTTAGCCAAGGCCGGATTCGGCGAGATAACCGTCCACTCCCAGATAAGCCCTGACTCCAAGCGCAACCAGGACCTGGGGATGATGGAGCGCCGCATCATCGTATCCGCGCAGATAAGAAAGGAGTGGACACCGGCAAGGAAGAAACCCAAGGAGCTTGTGCGGAACGTAGCCGTCGTTCTGGGCGATCCTTCAAAGCCCGACCCGCTAAAGCCATTCGGCATATTCGACGACGACGACATCTACACCATAGATCAGCTCAAGGATGCGCTGCGGGAGCTACCTGGCTACAAGTTCACCTGCCACGACAGTCACTCAACCTTCCTGGGCGACATGGCCAGGCTCAAAGGCAAGATAGATTTCGTACTCAACTTCTGCGACGAGGGCTTCGAAAACGAGGCGCGCAAGGAGCTTCACGTGCCCGCCATCCTGGAGGCGTTGGGCATACCCTATACCGGCGCAGGCCCGCAGTGCATAGCCTACTGCTACGACAAGTCCCTGGTACGAGGGGTGGCGCAGGAGATGGGTATTCCGGTGACCAACGCCCTGTTCATCAAACCCGAGGACACCACCTTTGATTTAGACCTTACCTTCCCGGTGATAGTCAAACCCAATTTGGGTGATTCCTCGTTCGGCATAACCCAGCGCAGCGTGGCGTATAGTGTAGAGGAGCTTTTAAACGCGGTTGCCGAGATCCGCCAGAAGTTTGGCTACGAAAAGCCCGTCCTGGTGGAGGAGTTCCTGATGGGCGCCGACCTCACCATGGCTATCATCGGCAACCCGCCCGAGTCCTACCAGGTGCTTCCTATCGTCGAAGA
>JAGMDF010000126.1 GCA_023128825.1 Caldifarciminota bacterium
ACGGGAAGCGCACGAAGACAAAGTTTCCGTAAGGCGGGATATACTCGAGCCCCAGCCGTTCAAACTCCTTGGCCAGATACATCTTGCCCGTTTCGTTGAGCGCCCGGCTTTCGTCTATGTGTTTCTCATCATCCAACGCCGCCAAAGCCGCTATCTGAGCCGGACGGTTTACTGTAAAGGGCAGGCGAACCTTTGAGGTTGACTGGATGATCTCGGGCTTTGCGAACCCGTAGCCGATCCTTAGGCCGGCAAGCCCGTATATCTTTGAAAAGGTCCTTAGAACAAGCACGTTGCGTCCGGCATGCACGTAGTGCATCGAGCGGGGATAATCCATGCTGCCTATGTACTCGTAATAGGCCTCGTCCAGGACCACGAGCACATGGTCAGGCACGCGTTCGATGAAGGCGTCCATTGCCTTGCGTCCGATCACCGAGCCTAGCGGGTTGTTGGGGTTATCTATGAAGATGATCTTTGTGCGGTCGGTGATTGCGGCAAGGATGGCCTCAAGGTCATGTTTGTCGTCTTTTACAGCTATCTTCACCGGGACTGCTCCCGCCACGTGAGCGGCGATAGGGTACATGATGAAGCTTACCTTACTCATGATCACTTCATCGTCAGGTTCAATATAGGCGAGGGCGGAATTTAGGATGAGTTCCACCGACCCGTTGCCCACGGTGATATAATCCGGCGGGGTCTCGTGGATTTCGGAGAGACGGTTGATCAGCTCGTAACAGGAGTTATCAGGGTATAGATTGACTTCGTCCAATGCGTGCGAAAGGGCAGCGAGCGCCTTTGGAGAGGGGCCAAGCGGGTTTTCGTTCGAAGCCAGCTTGATAACCTCGCCGGTGACCCCGCATTCCCTGATAAGCTCCCCTATCGGCTTGCCGGGTTTATACGGTTTGATTCTTTCGAGCGACGCGCGCGTCTTGAGCACAAAGACCTCCGGGTAGTTATTCTTTTCCATGACTATACAGGTTAAAATCCGGCTGTCAAGTTTGCTGAATGAGGGGGGACTTGACAACCTCAGTTTCACAACTAATATTATATGTTAACCCTTTGTGGTCGATCCTA
This sequence comes from Caldifarciminota bacterium, assembly GCA_023128825.1. Taxonomy (GTDB): domain Bacteria; phylum Hydrothermota; class Tepidihabitantia; order B3-TA06; family B3-TA06; genus B3-TA06. Next base: position 1,072 of record JAGMDF010000126.1, read on the forward strand.
AGACTACAGAGTATGACGCAAATCACAAAGGAGGTGCGCAATGCGTCAACTAAGTCTTATCTTTATATTGACGGGTGTAGTGCTTGCAGCCGCTCCGCGGTTTGGTGAAATGGCACCTCAACCGTCATCGGGTTATCCTTTTTTGACCGAGGTGACCGATGAGCCGGCGGCGTGGTGGCTGGTCTGGTGGACCGGGGTAGGTGACGTCTCTGACTTCCTGGTCTCCAACGCCATGCAAGGCGGTGTTTTTGCCCGCCATCCCGATGATGAACACGAATACCAAGGTTTGCCAGGTTATACAGGTTGGTATCCTGTTACCATGGGTAGAAATGCCGAGTATCCCGCAAACTCCGAACAGTTTTACCTCTATGCAATGGGATTCTGGTTCGGAGCGCTTTATCCTCTGGTTGACACACTAACAGGAGATACTAGTTGGATCCGGAACGTAAGCAAGGCAGCTTACAGTTCGGATATGGGAGCGATGGCCGTGCCTGAGATGAGAGACGCCGGGGGAATGCACGATATCTCTAGTCTAGGATTATACTTCAGCGACATGAGAATCCCTGAAGGCTGGGGTTTTGAGGGCGAAGGAGATCGACTCTTTGCCCGCCCAGGAGAAACCCCAAAGCCGTATCAAGCCATTTGGCCTTTTGCCGACACAATGCTAAACAAGAACCGACCGCCTGACGAGCAGCTTGACCCCTCAAAAGGAGATATAGTTTCCGACGAAGATACCTATGCTGTCGGCGGCGATTGGATACCAGTCGACTCAGCAACTACTATCTGGATCCTTACGACCGGATCCTATGACGGCTTAGGGTTAGGTATACGAGCAGAACAAAGAACCTACTCCTGGAATAGGGGGGTGCTGGCTAACGCTATCGTTCTTAACTACAAGATACGGAACATGAACGACTTTTCCCTCAAGGCACCTTACTTTAGCTACTTTGCCGACCCTGACATCGGAGAAGGGGGGAGTGTCCCGGGTGATGAAGGCTACTGGGATGATATGATCGGGTTCGATCGAGACCGGAACCTTGGTTACGCCTACGATGCCAACGGCTCGGAGCCGGGTTGGAGCACACCTGTAGGTTACATAGGTGCCGTTCTACTAGAAACTCCAGGAGATGAGGGTCTTACTGGATTCGAGACCTGGCCAAACGGACATGATATCGACGAGCTGGGACAAGATAGCCTTAAGTATGCTTACATGACTTCTACCGATTTTGTTACACGGGAGAACCCCGATGACGTCCGTATGCTTCTCAACTCTGGTCCTTACCCTGATATGGCACCGGGTGATGAGTACGACTTCACCCTGGCCGTGGTGGTTGGAGAAACGCTTGCGAAACTTCGAGAGAATGTTGACTCTGTCCGGGCGGCTTTTGACCGGGGTTTCTCAGAGAAAGTAGATGTTGAAGAGGAATCTGTACCTGCTTCTCTTGGATTGACCCTGAGCGGTCCTCTTGTATTTAGCGATTTACTGAAGCTCCGCTACTCTCTACCTAACGCATCTGGTATTGATCTGGCTCTCTTCGACGCTTCAGGTCGCAGAATTGAAACCTTGAAGCAAGGGTATGCTTTCGCCGGAGAAGGAGAGATTGCCTGGAATGCATCCCGCGTCCCTGTAGGCGTCTACTTCGTTCGCCTTTCGGCTTGTGGCTCCTCCTTCACCGAACGTGTTCTGATCATCAGATAACGGAGACTCATAATCCTGGGGCGAAGTGACGGTTGAAGCGTTTTAGCTTCGCCCATTTTCTACTCAGGGGGCTTGACAAATGCTGTTTTGGGAGTAGTTTTACACGTTAACCCTTTGTGGTCGTCCGCCATCTTGGAGGCGGACGGCGCTAGCAAAAAGGAGGCACATGATGCGTAAGTTAAGTCTTATCCTCGTACTAACAAGCGTAGCCCTTTTGGCCGCGCCACCTGCGGGTATGACGGTTCCCCAGCCGTCATCGGGATACCGGCTTCTGAGCGAGGTTACCGACGAGCCGGCCGCTTTCTGGTATCTTTGGTGGACCGGGACGGGTAATGTTTCCGACTTCCTGGTTTGCAATGCCATGCAGGGCGGCGTTTTTTCACGGCACATTCTGGATGAGCATCTGTACGAAGGTTTGCCCGCCTACTACTCAATAAATCAATATCCTGATATAAGTGGTAATAACGGCGAATACCCGACCGGATCCAGGCAGTTCTACCTTTACGCTATGGGTTTCTGGTTCGGTGCCTTAGATCAGGGTACGCCGAATGTCTCGAAGGCAGCTTTCCACAGCGATATGGGCGGGATGAGCGTTCCCGAGATGGAGGTAGTCGATAGGGACACTGTCGGGCTTTACTTCAGCAATATGCTTATCCCTGAGGGATACGGTCTTGAGGGCGAAGGAGATCGTCTCTTTGCCCGCCCAGGAGAAACCCCGAAGCCGTATCAGGTCCTCTGGCCGTTTGCGGATACTGCGCTTAACAAGAATCGTCCACCTGAAAGTCAGCTTGATCCCTCGAAAGGAGACCTCGTTTCCCATGAGGATACCTATGCGGTAGGCGGCGATTGGATACCGCTTGATGACGCAACCACGATTTGGCTTCCGTCTGATCCAGAAAT
>JAGMDF010000127.1 GCA_023128825.1 Caldifarciminota bacterium
GAACCGCATCAATCTATCGTTCGATGGAAAGGATTCCTGCATCCTCTTCGGTGTCAGTAAGCAACAACCTTGCACCACACGTTGTCAATCGAAAGGACGTTGTTCTTTATCCACAGACCAAGGATGCGGATTACGTGCTGATTGATCTTGAGGGGAATATCTATCCGGCGCAGTGGGAGACTCGGTATGAGGATGCCCGCAGGCTAACCCGAGGCTACGATACTTTGACTGCCCAGGACGGTCTTCTGCTCTTAAAACTCAAAAAAACACAAGAACCAGATTAAATTCGGTGGAGTGGGGCGGAGTTTAACAGGTAAGCGGACTACTTCTCACCCACAAGCTGCACGTGGAGGGTTCGATTGCGGGAGCGGTTGTCGAAATCTATGAATACCACCTGCTGCCAGGTCCCGAGTATCAGCTTGCCCGAGGAAAATGGGATGGACATGGAAGTTCCGATAAGTGCGGAGCGCAGGTGGGAAAATCCGTTGCCGTCTCCCCAGGCCGCGTCGTGATGATAGGATCTGCTTGAGGGAAGTATCTTTTCCAGAAGCTCGGCAAGATCCTTTAGCACCCCTGGCTCATACTCGATGGTGGTTATCCCGCCTGTGGAACCTGCAAGGATTACGCTTAATAGACCCTCGCGCAGCCCGCTTTCTGAAAGTATCTCCCGAAGCTGGGGTGTAATGTCGTGGACGTCACAGAACCCCTTAGTGCTCAGGTTGATCTTGTATGAATAGACTGCCATAATTCAACCTTGGCCCAAAAGCTTTGCCGCCTGAGGGCTTAATTCCCGGTAACCCAGCTCAAAGGCCCGCATGAACTGTGCCCGAGCCTTCTCCTTTTCACCGAGCGCCAAAAGCACCTCGCCCTTGTGGTATATGGCCGATGCGTCGGTGGAATCGGCTGCAAGCGCACGATCGAGATGTCCCAGCGCCTTCTCGGTCTCGCCAAGATAGAGCAGCGCTATACCGAAGTCGCGCCACTGCCATGCGGCGATCTTGCCCTTCTTCTCTTTACTTAAAGATTCGTAGGCCTGGACCGCTTCGGTATACCTGCCCAGTTCGAACGCCGAGGATGCCATCACCTGGATAGCGGTGAGATTGCGTTTGTCTTTTGCAAGTATATCAGTGGCCTTCTGGATCGCCTCTTCAAGTCGTCCCAGATAGCTGAGCGCCTCGGCATAGTAAACAAGTGCCTGATCGCCCGTAACACCCGTAACACCCGTAACACCCGTAACACCCGTAACACCCGTAACACCCGTAACACCTGAAACACCCGTAACACCCGTAACACCTGAAACACCTGAAACACCCGTAACACCTGAAACCCCAAGGGCATGAAGCTGTTGAAACTCATCGGCCACCTTGTCGTACTCGCCGTGTTCGTGATAGAAGAAGAGCTTTGAAAACAGGGTTTCAGGATCAAGAACCACTATCTGGTCTGCCCCTTTGAAACGCGCGATCTCCGCGCCTTTGCGGGCAATCTCAAGCGCACGGAAGCGATCAAGCCCCTTGGTAGAGCTATCAAATATCACCGCACTGAAGGTTGCTCCCTCGCGTACGGCAAAGTTCCGTTTGAGTTCTGTAAGCTTTTCAAGAACACCCTTGACCTGGGGTACAGAGGGTAGGAATCCAATAAACTCGTTTGAGATGGCACTTACCACATCACCAGGGACTGAAAGCTTCTCAAGCTCCGCGGCAAGGCTGCTGTATAATTCCTTAAGGGTTGCGGACCCCCTCTGCTCACGGATGGTGGCAAGGTTATCGAAGAACAAAAGGACGAGTATGAACTTCTCCCGTTCCTGACTCTCCCGCAGTCTGGCTTCAAAAAGCGAACGCGGCGAAAGGACGCTGTCCCTGCGGCGGTCACGGCGTCTTCTGTCACTTGGTCTGCGCCTGCCGCGCTCGGAAGGCGGAACCCACCGCAGAAAAAACCCCGGGGCGGGGATGAACATCTCAGCACCCCGACGCATGGCAAACGAAACCTGGGGCTGGCACATGATTACCTCAAGCTCGCCCAGTGAAAGCTTCGGGAAGTATCCGATGACCTTTTGCTGCGAACCGGGCTGGATTATAGGCTCCGAGCCGGTGAACTTGCGGTTATCGTAGACCAGGAACACGTCTCCTACGTCTACCCCCATATCTGAGCCCAGATCAAAGGTAACGATACCGGTGCGCTCGTCGTAGTCTATAACCGTCCCCCCCTCTGCCAGGATCCGCTCAAACGCCATCACCCGATCCCGCCCCAGCTTCTTGGCCACGTAGGTGGCCACGTCGGCCCGCTCATACAGCTGATCAAACTCACCAGGCAAAGACTGCTCAGAGGCCCGCAGGATAACCGCACTGTCTGCCGTGGCGATCCCGATGCTTGCCGTCACCTGGGGTGAGGAAGGCATCTTGAAATCAGGGTTTGCACTGCGGTAGCGCTCCACCTCATCTACGGTAGGTATCTTTGCTTCTCTTATAAACTTACACAACTCTTCTCCCAGAGCTTGAGCCTCGCTTGCTGAAAGATAGGACACCAGCACCCCGAACTCCTCGCCGCCCAACCGGGCGAGCAGCACATCCCCAAGCTCTGTTTCGGTAAAGAAGGAGCGCACGTGTCGGGCAAAGGAGCGCAGCACCTCATCCCCGAAACGATGGCCGAGCGTATCGTTGATGCCCTTGAAGTAATCAAGGTCAAGATGGAAGAAGGAAAGCGAGGGGCTTCGCGGCTTGCGGGCACGGGCTTTCGAAGTGGAGGATTCAGCATCCTTCTTTATCCGACTAGCCATCTCTAGCATCTGGGTTCTGAACGCCTCCTTCTTCAAGAAACCTGTAAGGCCGTCCCGATCTCGCTCCTCCTCCAGTACGAAATTACGCATCAGAAGGGCAAGTAACCCCGAAATCTTTCCAGGATCCAATCCGGAGTCTTCTTTGAATGAGACGGCGGCCACAAGTCGTCCCCTTCCTCTTAGGGCGAGCAAAAGCTTGCCTTCGTGAATCTTTTGCGAGGCGTGACCCAAAACCTCCCTTAAGACCTCCATGCTAACACCTCTGTCGGCGGACTCAGAAACCTCCTCGTTGAGAATGAAGCTAACCCCTACAAGCTTCGCGTCAAGATCCCGAAGCACGCGGTTAGTCTCCTTGCGGAACTCTTCAAGTGAACGACTCACGACACAGTCTATCCTGACTCAAGCTCGCTGTCAAGTAAAAAACTATCATCAGACTGCCTACGGGGCTGGCATGATGTTGACAAAACCCACGCTGGCGTTATAATTCTCTACCTTAATGAAGGAGGATTATCAATGAAGGTTAGGATTGATGAGGAAGCCTGCATAGGTTGCGGCGTCTGCGCGGACATCTGCCCACAGGTTTTCGAACAGACGGACGATAAGGCGGTCGTCATCGCCGGTGCGAACTGCGACGAGGCTGGATGCTGTCAGGAGGCGGCTGATTCCTGTCCTACTGAAGCGATTATCATCGAAGAGTAGTTGTCTCAAAAATTAAGGGGATAGAAACCGCCCCCGGATGGGGGCGGTACAGGAGGTGTTTCTGAGGAGGGCTATTTCTATTATAGTCACTAACATCCTCGTGTCAAGCTCAGACGGGTAACAAAACCCACAGGTAAGGGATCCAAAAACCTAACTAAAAAGCCCCTATTTGTAGCCCTGTTCGGAATCCCATTTATGGATTGGGTGATCAATGAGCAGGAGGGGCACCCCCCCTTTCGGAAGCTTGCGTCACTCCCAACATTCGAAAGGAGTTGTTAGCCACGATCGTGGAAATCGCTATGAAGAGCCACAGAAGGATGTGGTGTTGCGTGGAAAGAAACAGGTGGGCCAGAAGTGAACCTGAAAATCCAACAATAAGACCCTCTGTCATTAAAGAGCGGGAACGGTCACCCTGTGTTATATAGTGTTTGCAGGTAAGCCAGAGGTTTCTTAAAGAGAAGAAGATCACCGCTACAAAAGGAAGAAAACCTACCAAACCGGTACCTGAAAGGATCTCGAGATAAGAGTTATGGGTAACGGGGTGGTGAATGTGAGGTGTTATGGTAGAGTAATACTTGAATTGGTGATAAAAACAATCTGCGCCGATCCCCAGGATCGGATGATCGATAAACATCCTTACCGCTGTTTTTGCGAAATAGAACCGCCAATCTATGGATGCTACCCTGGCTGCTGTAAAAAAAGATTTAATGGTAAGCCCGGACGCGAAAAACTTGGCAAAGCCCAGATAAAGCAGAGCGATCGAGACCACCGCAACCAACGGGAAGATATAGAGCTTCTTCTGACGCCAATAGAGAATAAACTGGACAGGAAGCAGGACAAGAATCATGCTGCGCGAATAGGTTAAAGGGATTGCCAGAGTCATTGCGAGGTAGGCCCCGAAATAGAGCCACTTTTGCCATTTCTTTCGCGCAGCGAGGCCGAAGTAAAAAGCAAAACACAGGAAGGGCAACAGGCAGAATCCAAAGTAATTGGGATCGACAAGCGTTCCTGTAACCCTCATAAGCGGGGTACTGACCATTTTTTGAATCACCGCTATAACCGCCTCTACTGCAAGCACTGTGATCAATACATCTAAGACGGTCCTGAGGCGTTTTTCAGTAGCAAAGACATTTATGAACACCCAGTAGGCCATGATGTTGCCGAAGTAAAGGCCAACTCCTCTGAATGCTCCTTCGAGTTCAAAAAACGCGAGGAGTGAAAGCACACACCCTGCAAAAAAAAGTAAGATTGAGCCACCCAACGCGGTGACCTTGAATCTTGGGGAACGTTTGGACAGAAGAATCGAAGGAACGGATAGGGCAACCATAATCAACCCTCCGAAACGAACGAAACTGCCCGTTGGCAGGGATTCGCTGATAATGTAAGCGAACGGCATCACCGCGAAGTACAAGACCCAAAAAGGATACGGATTAACCAAACATAAAACCACTACCAGAAGAGCAAGTGGAGAGATAGCTATAATAATACCGGTTATGCCTGAGACAAAAGCTCCAAGCACAATGGCAAACACCAACGCCCCCAGCAAAGCGAGTGCAATCCAAAAAGGCTCACGCGAGAACCGCTCAACGCTCATCCTCTTGAGGCCAGCCACTTGTCTTGTCACCTCGCTACGATAAACATACCTAACTCTACTGCGTTCGGCCTGGGTTGTCAAATTCTTATCTGGTGAGATGAAGATAGTCCAGATTTAACTTGATCTGGTAACCCTCCAAAATAGAGAAGCTTGACGCGGCAATAATCATCCATATAATCATCGGATGATTTGGTCAAGATCGCTGGTGCCGACGCTGCGGGAAAATCCGCGTCAGGCTGAGAATCTGAGTCACCGCATCCTATTACGGGCAGGTTTTGTCAGGCCCTTAGGGTCCGGGCTTTACAATCTTCTGCCATTCGGGCTGCGCGTGACGCAGAAGATCACCCAGATAATCCGCGAGGAGATGAACCGCATCGGCGGGCAGGAGATGTTTCTTTCAGCCCTTTCTCCGCGTTCTCTGTGGGATAAGTCTGGACGCTGGGACGCATACGGGGATGATATGTTTCGCCTGCGCGATCGCAAGGCCCAGGACATGGCTCTATGCCCCACCCACGAGGAGATCGTGGCGCTTATAGCATCCAAGGAGCTTCGTTCCTACAAGGAGCTTCCGCAGATCTGGTATCAGTTTCAGACCAAGTTCCGTGACGAGCCTCGTCCCCGCGGAGGGGTGCTTCGAACCCGCCAGTTCACCATGAAGGACTCATACAGCTTTGATCTGGACTATGAGGGTCTGGATCGTTCCTTCAAGCTGCATCACGAGGCATACTCGCGTGCTTTTGCGCGTATGGGGCATCGTTTCTTTGTCGTTGAGGCCTCAGGCGGCCTCATGGGTGCAGGTGAATCGGCCGAGTTCATGGTAGAGGCCT
>JAGMDF010000128.1 GCA_023128825.1 Caldifarciminota bacterium
GCTGGCTGAAAACCCGCAGCGTCTTGCCGAAGCAATGCACAGGACCACCGATCTGGGTATGGAGCTTCAGATCCAGCTTGAGCAGGCCCTTGGGGTGCTCGAACGCTTCCTCGAAGAACAAAGACTGGCAGAACTCGCGGAAAAGGCCGAAGCCCTCGCCCGGATGCAGGAAAATCTTATACGGGAAGCGGAAAAACTCTCCAGCGAAGAAGCAGCCGCAAGACAGCAACAAATCGAGAAGGGACTGGAAGAGCTTGCCAGGGAGGCCGCAGAACTGGCTAACGAGCTTGAAGACTCTGATATAGCACCCGAGCTCAGGGAGATCGCGGCACAGATGGCCGCCGAGAATACCGAACTCAGCAAAAACGTCGAAAAAAGCCTTAACCAGGGCAAGATGAACCGCTCCGACGCTCGCAAACTTGCGCACAATCTTAGACAAGCCGGACAGCAATTGAACATGATGCTTGCCAATCTGCAGAAAAGAAGGAATCAGGCGTTCGAGACGGAGATGGCAAAACTCACCCGCGAACTTCTACTTTTAAGCGAAGAGCAGGAGAACCTCCTGGGAAGGATAGGAACAGAGGACAATCTGGAACTCGCTGCACGCGCCACCGAGCTTGAGCGCGCGCTCGAACGCAAGAAGGAAGACGTATTCAAACTCGCAAGCCAAAGCTTCAAGCTTCCCCGCGATGCCATGCACAGCCTTGTCTCCGCCTCACGAAGCGCCGGTGAGTTCAAGCAGTCACTTATAGAAGACCGCAGGGGAACGGCCAGCCAGCAGGGAAAAACTGTTCAGCACGAGATCGACCGCGCGGCGGCGTCTCTTCTTGAAGCATTTGCCATGTGCAGCGGCCAGCAGTGTTCATCAACCGGCGTTGAACAACTCATGCAGTCGCTTTCTGCAATGAGCTTGGCTCAGCTTTCAATCAACCAGCAGATGGGCGGGCTTCTGCCTTTACCGATCTCTGCCGAGAGCATGACCGCGGCCCAGCGCCAGGCACTGAGCGAGCTTCTGGCACAACAATCAGCCCTTCGTCAACAGTTGGAGGAGATGCTGCAGGCAGCCGGGCAGGAACCAGGACTCTCAGGTATGATTGAAGGGATCATCGAAGAGATGAAAGCCCTGGAGAAAGATATGGGGCGCTACGTCGGCGAACGCGAACTTGTGGAGAGGGGAGAACACGTCTTCCGCCGCCTGCTTGACGCACGCAACGTTTTACGAAAGAAGAACGAAACCCGCGAACGGGAACGGGAGATAGGTACGGTCTGGGAACAACTCGTCTCTCCCACCTTGCCCGAAGACGCCGGGGAAAGACGACTGTACCTTAAGAAGGAACTTCTGCGCTTTTTGCAATCCGACTATCCCGAGGAGTACAAGCGTCTGGCACGAGCCTATCTCGAAGCGCTTCTGGAACAGGAATGAACGCGGTTTTAGGGTTGATTCTTTTACTGATACCGTCGGCATCGGATATACTTATTGGTCTTGAGAGGCAACTGGATGCAGGATTCAACGAGACAACCTACCGCCGCTATCTTTACTATTGCCGCCAGCAAGATCAGGGTCAGAGATTAGCCGAGCAGAGTAAAAGATGGCTTGAGGAATATCCTGACCGCGAGATGCTGCGCTTCGGCATCGGTGAGGGCTTGCTCATGGCCGGTGAGGAACGAAGAGGAATAGTTCAGTTCCGCGAGCTTTACGCGGACTCCCCGCAGTGGACAAACGAGATCATCTTCACCCTTAACGAGGTGGAAAACAAAGAGGTCACCTGGTTTATAGCCGAGGAGCGCAAACGTTTAGCAAATCCTACCCTTCACGCCAGGATAATGATCGAGTATTATCTTGAAAACGAAAATGAGCGAAAGGCCCTTTCCGAGCTTGCTTCGGCAATCTCAGCAGGCGCTAACCCCGAGAACTTCAGGCGATCCATTGATGTACTTTCAGAAAGACTCGGCAAGGAGAAGGTTCTGCAGGGTGTTAAAGGCGCATCGGAGGAACTGCACTTCCAGCTTGCGCTTGAGCTTGAGGATCGCAAAGAGATTGAGCAAGTGATCAACTCGACCACCGACGAGCGAAAGCTTGCAATGATGGCTCATCTGTGCGAACGTGAAGGATACCTTGAAGAGGCCCTTTTGGCGTATGAACGCGGGGGCAGAAGGACCGATGTGGCACGAATGCTCATCGCCCTGGGACGCACTGAAGAGGCACAAAAGATGCTTGAAGGAGATAACAGCAGAAAGGGGCGAGAGCAACGCGCACTTTTGCTTGCAGGATCAGCAGATACCTACAAGGACGCTGTAGAAGCGTTCAAGGAACTACAGCGAAGATACGGGGCACGTCCTGAATGGAGTTTAAGTATTGCAGCGCTGGAGTTTCTGCAGGGACACGAACGCAACGCGTATGCAGCACTTGAGGGAGTTCCGTCAGACAGTGCGGTTTTATTCCTGAAAGGAATCATTCATGCAGCCAAGCTGGAGCTTGACTCGATTAAAGTTACAGTGGATCGTTGTATCCTTCGCTTCCCAGGCAACGCTTACGAGAACGATTTGATTCTCCTTTATAAAATCGCGCTCACGCAGTCGCAAGGGTTAAGGCAGTATGCTTTGGCTCTTGCAGCCTACCACTGGGGTGATGCCGAAGATGCATACGACCGCTCGATCAGGCTTGCGGAGAAAAACAAAGAGCTTGCCGATGAAGCCCTGCTTCTTGCGGCAGAAAGTCTTACCTTGCTTGGTTGGTGGAAAGAAGCGGAGATAACATATCTTAAGGTCATTGAGAATCATCCGAAAAGCCCTTTGAACACGCGTGCCCAGTACGAAAGAGCAATGCTTCTTAAGGAGAAGCTCGATGATCCGTTAAGGGCTAAAGAGATACTCGAAGATCTGATCCTTCGCAACCCTACCTCGCTCTACGCCGACCTGGCAAGACAAGAGATGTAGACCCACAAACCTTATTCAACGAAACCTGCAATGGGCAGCTCTTACAACCCGCCGGATATCCAAACTATAGACGGGATTGACACAGGTCTTCTTGTCGGTAAACTCCAGAGATGGAAATATCACCGGCTGATGTCCGCAAAAAACAGTTCCGTTCCGCATTGCGTGGGGTCAATCCCAAGGAGGTTCGTGAGTTCCTCTACGAAGTCGCGATTGTGCTTGAGGGGCTTTATACCGAGAGAGAGCTGTTTAAAAGCAAGGTCTCCGAACTGGAGGAACGGGCTACCGAGTTCCGTCAGATGGAGCAAGTGCTGACACAAACACTTGAAGAAGCCCACGAGACAGCTGAAAGACTGCGAAAAAGTGCCAAAGAGGATGCTGAACGAATCAAAGCACAGGCGAAAAAGGAAGCGGAAACAATCTTAAATCACGCCAAAGAAGAACTCGAAGGAATCAGAGCCACTATCCGCAGTCTCAACGGCCAGAAGCTTGCATTCCTTGAAGAGATGGAAACCACAATTAACAGTTATAGAAGGATACTTGAGAGGTTGAAGGATGACACGGTTACAAATGAAACAACAAATTGAAGAAAGCCTGAAGTTTATCCGTTCCACAACCGATATTGTCCCTAAAGGTGCAGTGGTTTTGGGCACCGGATTGCAGGATGCAATCGGCGAGTTAGATGAAGCCGTGACAATCCCTTACTCTCACATCCCCCACTTCCCCACCCCGACCGTGCCCTCGCACCCCGGCGAACTACTGATCGGTCGCCTGGGCAACTACCCGCTCGCCGTGATGCGCGGCAGGATGCATTTCTACGAAGGCTATCAAATGGCCGAGATCACGTACCCTCTGCGTGTGCTGCACACCCTCGGGGTAAGAACCCTTGTCGTGACCAACGCAGCCGGAGCGCTCAACGTCAACTTCAAGGTTGGAGACATAGTAATCATATCCGATCACATTAACCTCATGGGGGCGAATCCCTTGCGAGGCTTCATACATGACGAGACTGCATCACGATTCCCTGTAATGACTCAAACCTACGACCCGGGACTTATGGATATCTTCACCGCCGCATGTCTTAAGAAGAAGGTGCTTCCTCGTTCCGGGGTATACGTAGCTGTTGCCGGTCCCAGTCTTGAGACACCTGCCGAACTCCGATTCCTGCATACTATCGGAGGTGATCTGGTCGGGATGTCCACCGTTCCGGAGGCAATAGTCGCAGTCCAGCTTGGCGTTCGCGTTCTCGGCATCTCTGTTGTCTCCAACATAGCGCTCTTTCTTCCCCAGCCTCTTCAGGGCGAGACTCTGGAAGAGATTACCTTCACGGCGACTCAGACCGCGAGTTCTCTGGCCCGTATATTTAAACACTTCTTCAAGGAACTGGCAAATGAAGGAACTTAAAAGACTCCTGCCCGCAGTACTGCTTTTGTTGCTTGCATGCGCCTCCGACGAGAAGCAGGCGCTGAACAGGGCCCGCGAGGCCTTGAACAACCGCGACTTCTCACGTACGGTTGCAGAACTGGCGGCTCTGCGCAATAGTGAGGAGGAGCTGCCTTTGGAAGCGAGATACCTGCTTGGCCGTGCATATCTGGGGCTTAAGAATCTTGCGGAAGCCCAGATGCACTTCAAGGCACTGCTGTCTGAAGACACCACCTACCAGGACAGCGTCGCTTTGGCCTACAAACAAAGGGGGCTTGAATTGGGTAAGGTCGGGGAGCGCGAGCTGGCACTGGAGTGCTTCGAGGAGGCGATGCGAATATCTACTGCCATAGATATGAGCGATGCGTACGTCCTTATGGGTGAGCTCTACTCAAAATACGGTGAACTCGGCCGCTCAGTCTACTACTATCGCAAGGCGCTTGCCACACTCTCCGACTCCACTACCCGCGCATTGACCTGGGAGAGGCTGATTCTTATCCTTGAGCGGCTTGGCGATCCAGGGGATGCGTTTATAGCCACTGAGGAGGCCATGCACGAACACCACTACTACCTTGAACCACGCTATTGCCAGAACGGTTACCGCTACGCCCAGGACCTTCTGTACCGCGGCCAGATGGACAGCGCAGACCTGATCATTACAAGGGTTCTCGAGGTCCCGCTCTCCCCTATGCTTCGGGATGATATCTACTTTCTCGCAGGCGAGATAAGACTCAAGAATGGAGATATTGAAGGTGCACGTGCCGCTTACCGTGAGGTGCTTAAACTCAGCCTGAATGCGTCCAGCGCCCTCATTCAACGAGCACGTGAACGACTTGCACTGCTTGGTGAGGAGGTTCAGTAATCCTCATGACTTCGAGTAGATCTATCAAATCACTTATACTGGTTATTGTTTTTCTTCCTGCCGCCGGATACGCAAAGCTACCCAAGCCTGAGAAACTCCCAGCAGACAGCGTGTTTCTGGTAGGTGAGGAGTTATATAGAGAAGGTAGATTCAGGAAAGCGGTCGCCTACCTTAACCACTTCGTCCTTAACTACCCGGTCAAGGCAAAAGTAGCGTTGGCCCAATACCACCTGGCGGACTCCTACTACAGGCTTAAGCGCTTCCAGGAGGCGTCGGTTGAGTATGAGTTCCTTTACAAACAGTTTCCCAACTCCCCCTTTGCAGAAGAAGCCCAGCTTAAAGCAGCACAGGCCACATTTGAGATATCCGAACCCTACTACCGCGAGCAACACCTTACCCTGGACTCAAGGCGCATGGCCGAGGATTTCCTGACGCGCTATCCCAACTCCGAGTTTTCTTCTCAGGCACGCGACCTGTTGGCTCGAATTGAAAACAAACTCGCGCGCAAGGAACTTGAGGCGGCCAAGCTCTACTTCAAGTTCAAGGAGTACGAAGCGGCCATAATGATGCTTGAATACACGGTAGGCACTTATCCTCTTGCCAGTAAGGTGAACGCCGAAATAAACTACTATCTCGCCCTCTCCAAAGCCAGATTCGGAGAAGAGGAAGAAGCCCAAGCCATACTTGAAGAGCTGCTTGAGAATCCCAAGTGGTCAAAAAAAGCTCAAAAAGCCCTGGATCGTCTGGCTAAAGATAAATAATGGGACGCATTGGTGTATTCGGGGGCCGCTTCGATCCACCTCACGCAGCTCACCTCATACATGCAAAACTTGTGTTTGAGATGTTTGAACTTGATAAGATTCTATTCATACCCGCCGCGAACCCGCCTCACAAGGAAGTATATGCATCATTCACCGATCGAGTTCAGATGCTCGGGTTGGCAATCGAAGGAAACGCTTCTTTTGAGGTCTCCGAGATCGAGTGGAAAGAAGGCATCTCCTACACCATCGACACATTGAGAAGATTGAAAGCGCTTTTTGCCCCAACCCAACTCTTTTTAATCCTCGGCCGGGACGAGTACGAGTGCTTGAACACATGGCATGAACCGGAACGTATCGTCGAGATGGCTGAGCTTGTGGTTTTACCCAGAGGGATGAAGGGAGGCACAAGCTCGAAGCCCGGCATCCACTTCCCGGATCTGCCACTTCTGGATATATCTTCATCCGACATTCGGAAACGCGTGGCAAACGGAAAACCTATCCACAACTGGGTGCCGCAAAATGTGGAGACCTACATCAGGCAGCAAAACCTTTACAAGGAGGGTTTATGAGCGATTTGTGGAAAGAGGTTACAACGTGGCTTTCGGAAGCTACCCGCTCTGCTATCAAGGAAACAGAGGACCTTGCGCGCCGTGGGCGCGTAAAGATGGAGCTCCTCGGGATCAATACCGCACTCAGCGATAAGTTCGCGGCTTTAGGCGGTGTGGTCTATGAGATAATCAAAAAACCCGGACGCGGCTCCATCAAGGCTAATGCCAAGGTTAAAAAGCTCGTGGCCGAGATAGCCAAGCTGGAAGCTCAACTGCGCACCAAAAAGACAACTACTGGAACAGCCAAGAGAACGCAGGGAGCGAAGAAATCTGCAACCAAGGCTTCCGGTAAGAAGCCTTCTTCGACAAAAAAGACAACCGCCAGGACTAAAGCAAAACCGAAGAAAAAGTAGAATTGCCGCTAACACCCTCTGTTCACTCACAGGTCGAGGTGGTCATTTAACGTAGGTTGGATTAAGCTCCTACCCTAAGTTCCTGTAACAACTGACGAAATCAATAGAAGACCGACAAGAGAAGCAAGGTTGAAGGATTAATATGGCAGCTACAGACCCATACAGATCTATCCGCCCAGGCGTAAGAGCGGCAAGTCCTTGGCGCACAAGGGACATTCCTCCGGTTTGTAGACGGGAAGAACACAGCGCAGCGCTGACACGTAGGAGAAATCTGAAGGAGGTTCAGCCGCCCTGTCTACCAGGACGGCAACATGCACAACCTCACCGCCGCATTCCTGCACCGCAGCTATGGTTTTGCGCACCGACCCACCGGTGGTCATAACGTCATCTACTACCAGCACCCGTTCACCTTGAGAGACCCCGCGACCTCGACGTATTACAAATCCTTCATCCGGGCCTTTTTCCGCATAACTGGCAGGTATTCCTAGCTGACCGGCCAACTCGTAGGCCACGATCAGCCCGCCCAGTGAAGGTCCTACCACCCGATCGAATGGTCCTCCAAGTTTAGTTAGAAGTACTTTAACGAACTCGGAGAGTATCTCAGGACGTTCCAAAAGATGAAACTTCTCCACGTACACGCCGGAGTGCAATCCGGACCTCAATAGAAAGTGACCTTCCTTTACAGCACCGCAACCTTTGGCAAGCATTAAAAGGTCAGCCGGACTCACCCTTAAGCTCCCTTTTATATCGCTCGATCACCGCAACCGGATCATCCGCGTGGACTATCGAGCGGCCTACCACGATGAAGTCCGCACCTGCCGCAGCAGCACCAGCCGGGGTATCAACACGCATCTGATCACCGGCATCCTCATCCGGCAGCCTTATTCCAGGTGATACGACAACGAAATCATCACCGCAGACCTTTTTGATCTTTTTGATCTCCTGAGTCGAGGCAACCACCCCTGAAAGCCCGGCACTCTTGGAAAGCTGGGCCAGAAGAAGAACGTGTTCGTCCAGATTGTTGGACGGTGAACCGAAGAGATCCCTGAATGCCGCCTCGTCGATCGAGGTAAGGATGGTGACACCGAGGATAAGCGGCACACCCTTGTGAAAACTCCAGGTCTCCTTCACCACCGCCTCCATCATCGCAAACCCACCCATGGCATGCACGTTGAACATATCCACCCCGAGTTCTATGCAGCAGGCGGCTGCCCGGGCGACCGTTGAGGGGATATCGTGAAACTTAAGATCCAAAAATACCTTCTTGCCCTCGTCCTTTATGAGCTTTAGGGCATCAGGACCTGTCTTGGTGTAAAGGCCGGAATCAATCTTGTACCAATTAAGGTGCCCGGAGGTCTTCTTAACGAATGCGGCAAGCTCCGCCAGGGACGGCAGGTTAGCCGCAACAATCAACTCGGTCATCTCTCCTCCAATTGACCGATAATCCCTGCAGGAGAGGAGATTCCCTCCTGCTCGAAGTAGCGCTTCAACTCCTCAAGGATACGCAGGCCAGCTTCGGGGTCAACCAGATTGATACTGCCCAACTGAACCAGACTTGCCCCTGCCAGAAGGTACTCGATCACATCGGTGCCTGAGGTAACTCCTCCAGATGCGATCACAGGTATATTTATCTGTCGAGACACCTCTTTAACGATGTAGAGAACGTATGGTTTTATAGCAGGGCCGGAAAGTCCGCCCGAGCCGGCGCCCAGGAATGGCTTCCTTCCTTTAATGTCGATAACGAGTGCATTAAGGGTGTTGATGAGAACCAAAGCATCTGCTCCGGCATCAGCTGCAGCTTTTGAGGTCTGACGCACGTCGCAGAAGTTGGAGGTGAGCTTAGCCCATAGGGGCTTGGTGGTAAGGGATCGTGCAAGTGAGGTGACCTCTCTTACCCGATCAACCGATTGACCTAATGCGACGCCGCCCTCCTTGACGTTAGGACACGAAAGGTTAAGCTCGAAACCTGCGACTCTCTCATCATCACGTAAGGATTTGATCAGGATACGAAAATCATCGAGGTCCACCCCGGCCAGATTAACGTAAAGGGGTGTTGAGATATGAATCAAGGGGAGGGTTTCTTCCTTGAAACGCTTCAGCCCGACGTTCTCAAGCCCCACCGAGTTGATGACCGTTTCGGCCGTATCCCAGATACGCGGCGGCGGATTGCCAACACGTTCCTGGACGGTGATCCCCTTAGTAACGAATGCACCCATCCGATCTATAACATGGGTGTGGGTGAGGCCGTATCCAAACGTACCTGATGCAAGAACCAGGGGATTACGGAAACGTGCCTTACCGAGGAAAACTTCAAGGTTCACAGTTCGATCTCCTCAAGGTTAAACACAGGTCCTTCGGTACAGACCCTATGGTAGCGGCCGTCTCGGCCAAGAACCCCACACCCCATACATAAACCTGTTCCGCAGCCCATGCGGGATTCAAGGAACGCGTATAAAGGCTTTCCAAGATCGAGGCGTTTAAGCGCTGCAAACATCGACTCCGGTCCGCAGGCGTAGAATATCTGGATGTCGTTAATTGCTGGAAGCGCAGGCAGTATATCGGTCAGAAGGCCCTTGTGGCCGCACGAGCCGTCGTCTGTGGCAAGTATCACCTTACGGCAGAGGGAACCGAACTCTTCGGTAAGGATAAGCTCTTCCTTGGTTCCTGCTGCAAGCAAGGCATCAACCTCTACTCTTTGCTCGTTAAGCTTTCGAGCCAAATAAAGAAGCGGCGCTGCTCCAATCCCACCGGCCAGAAGCATGACCGGTCCTTCAGAAGGCATAGCTACCCCTTGCCCTAATGGTCCTGCAAGATTAAGTTTTGAGCCTTCAGTGAGTTGAGAGAGCCAGGCCGTACCTTTTCCGACGACTCGCAGAACGAATCGTAACCGCATAGCGTCCCGATCAGCCACGGAAAACGCCCTTCTTAAAAACCTCGCACCTGTAAGAAACTCGAAGAACTGGCCCGGCTCGACATCCCCAAGGTCTTCAAACTCAACCTGAAGCGAGTAAAGCCCTGGGCCAAGCCTGCGGTTCTCAAGTAGAGTCGCCTGATGCCTCTTCATAACCAAGAAGCTCGCGGGCGTCATTTGCCTCTTTACTTTCCGGATAAATCTCAAGCAGGCGCTCGAACACCTCATGCCAGAGCGTATCGTTCAGGCGATATCTGCGCAACCAGACAATCCCGTAAAGCGCTTTGGGAGCGTACTCGCTTTCAGGATA
>JAGMDF010000129.1 GCA_023128825.1 Caldifarciminota bacterium
GAATTGGTGCGCTGCTGTGAGATCTCGGCGTTCTGGCAGAAGGGACACGCAAGGTTGCAGCCGTTTCCTGCTACTGACAGCACATCCTTGCCCGGATCGAAGTGATACAAAGGCTTCTTCTCAATCGGATCTGTGTGTGCCGCCACCAATTGGCCGTAGGTCTCGGCTATAAGCTTCCCATTTACGTTTCTTCGGGCAAGACAGAACCCCAGCTGCCCCTCTTTCAATGCGCACTCGTGAAAACACAGCCTGCAGCGAACCTTTCCTTCACCCATCTTCTCGTAGAAAAGCGCCTCTTTCACGGTCCCTCCAATGTGGGGAATCTGCTTGTTTTAATAACTTCTCCATCTTTAAGAACGATCATCCCTTCAAGATCATCCAAAGAGTCAAGTATAGCTATTCCCTTTTCTCCCATTACGAAAAGAGCCGTGGCCCAGGCATCCGCCTGAGTTGCGGTGGGTGCGATGACAGTCGCTGAGATCGCTTCGCGTGCTGGTATGCCGGTCGCCGGGTCAATGAGATGGTGGTAACGAACACCGTCGAGTTCAAAGAAATTCTCGTAATCCCCCGAGGTGGCCACAGCGCCCGAGTCTATTTTTATTATGCCCAGGAGATCGTTTGGATTTTCCGATCGAGGATTGCGTATACCGATCCGCCAGCCTCCATTGCGTTCGCCAAAGCAGAAGATGTCGCCTCCCGCGTCCACCAGGCCGCGAGTCACTCCCCTCTCCCTCAAGACCTTAACCGCCCGATCCACCGCGTAGCCCTTGGCTATACCTGAAAGATCAACACCTTTAGCCCGTTTGAGATCGAGTCTTATCGTATCGGCTTCAATCTCAATCATTCTGTAGTCAACGAACATCAGCACCTCCTCTATCTCTTCTTTCGAAGGTAGCTTGGGGTCATACTGGGTTGAGTCGTAAAAACCCCATAGTTCAAGCAAAGGGAAGACGGTCGGATCGAACGCTCCCTCGCTCTTTACCGATACCTCCAGGGCTTCGCCAATCAATCCGGCCAGCTCAGCCGAGACTATTTCAGCTTCATGATTTAGAGCCCAGACCCCGCTTTCCGGATCAAACACGCTCGTAAGACCCTCAACACGGTCGATCTCAGCGAACGCCGCCTCGAACGCTTCTTGAAGATCTCCCTGTCCCCATGCCTTGATGCGTACATAGGTGCCCAGGGCAAACCGACCCTCCTCCAAGGAGGTGCATCCAGCAAGAAGTAAGATCGCAAAAGCAAGGATTAAACGACGCATCCTTTATAATACATCGGACAAGGAGGCTGTCAACAATCAGGGATGAGGGGGTTGGTGGAGTTATAACTTTTGCTTCAGGGTTTGACCTTTTGTATAATCCGAACCCGGATGTTATTGAAAACCCATCAGCTAAGTCCTTGAATTCCTGAATGTTATGGGATAAGACCTTGGCATAGAAATTGCTAGAAGCTAATATAAGCTTAAAAACTGCTCGCTTATGGAGGTGAAAAATTGGAGCCCTTCTGTTCTGATTTCAGTTCCTGTGACTGGCTTCATGACGATAAGGTAGTCGAGTGTCTGTTCCACGCTTCCAGGATTTCCAATGTAGCATCCAAGATAGGCTTCCAGAAGAGACTTGACAAAGCATCAAACCTTTTTAGAATTGATAGAGTAGCATTCACCAGGGACTTCTAAAAGAGGGCATATACGTGATACAGGAGAGGGTGGTTAGGAATGAGTTAAGCGTAAAACGTCAAATCAAAGGAGGCGTGTAATGCGCAAAACCCTGGTTATCATTGTTCTTTTGGTGCTGGCTGCGGTCCCGATGTTCGGCCAGTGGCACCGGAGTGCAAGGCTCACAGCAACAGACTCAATCTCCTATACAAGCCGAACCGGTGGCTGGGGCATAGGGGCCAGCGATGAGGACATCCACATCGCGTGGTATGATAAGAGTTTTCTTTCTTCCACCGTTCGTTACGGGCATTTTCCTATAGGATGTTGTCTCGAATCGCCAGCGTCGGGCATAGCGATAAACTCGGACTACGGCTGTGAACCTGTTCTGTCTGCATCCGATACCAATGCCCACATTGACTGGTGTAGTGATTCTCTCTACTTCCGTGAGGTCGCCGGTATGGCAATTAATCCTATCTTAGGGCACGGTTGGCCAGGCACATCGAACCTTTGTCCGGCCGTGGCAGACGATGCTTCGGGCAACACCCACTGCGTCTTCAACTACTACGACGATTCTCTAGGGCTCTGTCTGGCATATCAGCGTCGTACGGCTGGAGGAGATTTCTCCGCACCGGTAGAGATAATTGGCCCTCCTTCTGGCTCTTACGCCGGCTTCTCGTACTACCCTTCTATCTGCATCGGCCCGGATGGCAATATACACGCGGCCTGGATCCAGCCCTGGAAAGGCAACATCGGATACGGGACGAGCCCTGATGGTTCAAACTGGACCGTATCCGAGATACCGAACACCAACTGTAATCCTAACGTTGCTCCCTCGATCTGCTGCAGTAAATGGGGCACCATCTGCGTGCTTTATGCAAGCCAGAACGACGAGATCCATGGTGTTTTCAAAAGCGGTGGAATGTGGAACTATCTGGGAAATCTGAGTAAA
>JAGMDF010000013.1 GCA_023128825.1 Caldifarciminota bacterium
ACCGTTGGCTGGAAGGACGCGAGGATCAACATCATTGATACCCCTGGGCACGTGGATTTTACGATAGAGGTGGAGCGCGCGCTCAAGGTGCTTGACGGTGCGGTGGTGGTGTTCTGTGCGGTTGGCGGTGTGGAGCCTCAGTCGGAGACGGTCTGGCACCAGGCTGATAGATACCGCATCCCTAGAATCGCGTTCATAAACAAGATGGACAGGCTTGGCGCGGACTTCGAGCGGGTGGTGGATATGATGTCATCGCGCTTCCTCCAGTTCCCTGTACCTGTGCAGATTCCCTGGGGTGCGGAGCAGGGTTTTGAGGGCGTGATCGACCTGGTGGGGTGGCGTGCAGTCCGCTGGAAAGATGAGACGTTGGGGGCGGAGTTCATGGAGGAGGAGATCCCCGGCGAACTCGTGGATGAAGCCAAGCGCTGGCGCCAGCATCTTGTGGATAAGGCAAGCGAAGCGGAGGATACCATCATCGAAGACTACATGGCGGGCCAGAAGAGCGAAAGCGTGACCCTGCGGAAGGCGTTACGCAAGCTTACCCTTGCAAACAAGATAGTGCCCGTGTTATGCGGCTCCGCTTTGAAGAACAAGGGGGTGCAGCCTCTTCTGGACGCGGTAATAGACTACCTGCCCTCGCCACTGGATGTGCCCCCGATCGAGGGACACGATCCGGCAAACGTGGAAAAGATTCTCCTGCGTGAAACCTCTCCGGACGCGCCCTTCTCCGCGCTGGTCTTCAAGCTCGCCTACGACCCTCACATGGGGCCATTGGCGTTCACGAGGGTCTATTCCGGTAGGATCGAACGCGGCCAGACGGTAATGGGCTTCCCCGGGGGCAAACGCTCACGCGCCACAAAACTACTCTTGCCTCACTCCAACCGCTTCGAGGAGGTTTCTAAGCTCGAGGCGGGTGAGATCGGGTTGATCGCAGGTCTGCGTCACGTGACCACCGGCTCAACCCTGGCCGATCAGAAGAACCCCATCGTCTATGAACTGATGCGCTTCCCTGAGCCGGTCATCCACCAGTCGATCGAGCCGCGCACCAAGGCGGACGAAGCCAAGCTGGGCAAGAGTCTTGCGATCCTTGAGCTTGAAGATCCCACCTTCAAGGTACGTACCGACCCGGAGACCGCCCAGCTTCTCATTTCAGGGATGGGCGAGCTGCACCTGGAGATCATCGTTGATCGGCTCAAGCGTGAGTTCCGATTGCCGGTGCGGACAGGCAAGCCACAGGTCTCATACCGGGAGACCATCACCAAGAGGGTGGAGCACTCCGCGGTCTTCTCAAGGATCATCGCCAACAAGACCCATTATGCCGGCGTTACGTTAAAGCTTGAACCCTACGAGAGCGGTAAAAAGGTGGAAATACACCTTCCTGTGCCGCTTGGACGCGAGTTCCTGGACGCCATTCGTTCGAGCCTTACCGATTCCTTCTTCGCCGGCCCCATGCTGGGCTATCCCATAACTAAGGTACGAGTTACGGTTACGGACGTGGAGTTCAGGGAGGAGGATGCATCGGACATCGCGTTCAAGGCCGCGGCATCCCGGGCGTTCACCGAGGCCTACCAGAAGGCTTCCCCGGCACTTCTTGAGCCGATCATGGACGTTGAGGTAATAACCCCTGAGCCATACATGGGGGATGTGATTGCGGATATCAACACCCGGCGCGGAAAGATAGAGGAGCTTACCAACATAAAGGAGCAAAAACTCATCAAGGGATTCATGCCCCTTGCCGCGAGCTTCGGCTATGCGACGGCGCTTCGGTCACTTACCCAGGGACGCGCCAGCTTTGCCATGCACTTCTCGCACTACGCGATACTCCCCGAGACAGAGCGCCGCAAGCTCTTCGACTACCTGACTTAGCACCTACGACGCTTCGCACGAACCGAGGCCGCGAACACAGCGCCGCAAGCAACAAACTTATACTGGCTAATTCCCTCATCATTGTTACTCCATCTTTTATAAATTCCAGGATTTTCATGGTCTGGATTTGTTTCTTATTGGGTACCCCTCCTTACGGCTTCCAGCTCGTCAAGGTCCCTCGATCGACGAAATCCTCCATGGATCCACAAGTCTTCATCCCTGAGTCTGCGACCAACCTCTAGTGTTTTACTCCATGACACTTCATCATCTACAACAATGTAGACTGAACTACCTTTTTCTGAATTGTAGAGTGTTGAAAGACTCTCAACCAGCTCCTCTATGGAGTATTGCCGCTCACCGTTGAGAAAGATTTCATCCGATTCGGCAAGGTGTATTAGAAAATGAATCTCAGGAAGAAGTATATAAATATCAGGGTTGAAGAACTCAGAACTGACCAATCTCTTCAATCGATCAGATGTAATATCGGTTAATTCGCTAAAAGAGAACCTGCCGGCGATTCCAAAATCATCTTCCGGATAGGAATTCTTTAGCATGATATTAAAGATATCGTCCATCAAATCAAACACGTGTTTTGTCTTAACTTGAGGATGGGTTTTAATGTGCCAGACTGCACCTCCACTTGAACAATAATGATTCTTTAACAAAGTATCTAATTCGGCACCTTCAATTACTAAGCCGTCAATAACAGTATTGCCGTCTTTGTCTATTATTATAATAATCAAACCTGAATGATAGTCCAAGCCCAGATCATAATGTAAATCTTCGCTGGTAATCGTGCGTCCTTTAATATCCAGGTAATCCCATAATCCAACACGATTTCTATTTTTCCACCTCTCATTGATATCGATCGTGATCTCTTCAGTATAAGATAGTTCCAGAAGTCCGTATTTTTGGTGAGCACGATCGAAGGCTCTGTAAGAAACACCTTGACGATTGCAAATCCTTTTCACACACCTAATTATGTATTCGCGGACTGGCTTTTTTGAAAACCCGATTTGCAAAACGTAATCCAGTCTACCGACAAATAGTGCAAGAGGAGGAAGATTGTTACAAATTTCTTCCTGAGATGCCCTGATCTCCCGCATGATCTCGAAGTGCTGGTGCGGTGTGCATTCTTCCTCCTGGCAGCCCGAAATGGAAATCAAGAAAATCACGCAAAGTATTAATTCAATCAGCCCTTTCACCATGCGTTATACCTCCTCGTAGATGTCCATATTCGAAGTGTAAACATTTAGCGGCAAATGTCAAGCCCAGGATAGGTAAAAAAAGGCCCGCATGATGCAGGCCTTAAATTTTACTTCTTTTGTAAATCTACAGGTAGCTTACGCTCAAGGCTCCGTAGAACCTTCGCGGCGCGGTAGGGTAATCGAGATCATTCGGTCCCCCGAAGTGCGCAGGCGTCTGGTCGTTCAGGATGTTCCGCGCCCCCACCTCTAAGT
Source organism: Caldifarciminota bacterium (assembly GCA_023128825.1). Taxonomy (GTDB): domain Bacteria; phylum Hydrothermota; class Tepidihabitantia; order B3-TA06; family B3-TA06; genus B3-TA06. Next base: position 3,327 of record JAGMDF010000013.1, read on the forward strand.
TCAAGAATTTAAACAGCTTCTGGGAGAGGGAAAGATCGAGCTTAAGGGACGGGTCAATTCGTTTCTCCAGAACCCCGAACTTGGGATAGGTCGACCAATCGGTGTAGTAGTTGACACGGAAATCTGTCCACGTCATTATAGCGGCGATTTCGCCGCCTTTCCAGGCACGTACCGCAACGTTTCCTTTGATTGATAAGGGAGGGATGAAAGATGCCTGTCTTTCGACCGTTACATACTCGTAGACGGTATTGAAGTTCTCATCGTAGGTAACGGTATCCAGAATCTCTGTGGTCTCGGTAGCCTTGTTGTAGGCAAGACCAATGGAGCCGGAAAAAAGGCCGTCGAGCAACCGACAACCTGCGGAAAACTCGCCCCCGATGATTGTAACTTGATTGAGGTTGACAGGTTTCCATCTCATCCCTGTGGTGTCTTCCGGATCAGGCAACCACGAAATCATGTCCTTGATGAGCTTCCACGATCCGGCCAGGGAGAACTTGAGGAACCCAAACGGGCGGATAGTAGCAGAAAGAGTGGTGTTCTGTCCCTTTTCAGGAACCAGGGTTGAATCGCCTCCTGAGAAGAAATCTCGGGGCCAGTAAAGGTCGTTGAACCCGGGCGCGCGGAACGCCTGGCCGTAGGCCGCTGAAACATAGAGCATCCGGGGAATAACCTCGACGCTCAGACCGGCTTCAGGTGAGATGAAGGTTCCGTACTGAGCGGAGTTATCGAGTCTTACCGCCGCGCTCGGGGTAAAGATGCCTGCCTTAGCCAGAACCTCGGCCCAGGCGCCTGTCTGCATATCGGAGGCTTCCCAGGTGGTGTCCTTGAGGGTGGCGTCAGTGGCGCTGTCTGCGGCAACCTGCGCGCCTTCAAACGTCTCCTGGACTATACAGGCTCCACCGGCAAGGGTGAGGAATTCGGCAATCGTTCCGGTCACCTGGAGATCGCCGCCCAGACGGGTGTCATTGTATCCATCGGTTTCAAGCGCGGTATAGGTCGTAAAGTCGGGGTTATAGCCCAGGTATTTCCAGTTATAGGTGAAATCCTGCTGGACCGCGTAGAAAGCCAGCGAGGCGGCGAAGTTCTGTAATGGAGAGAAGGAGGTTTTGAGACTTGCGGTGAACAGATTGTCTGCCTGATCGTCGTAGAGCGATGTGACAAGCGAGTCGCCGAACGCAGGCGGCATAAACGCGGTATCCGAGGCGTCAGGCGCAGGTCCGGGTACGCCCAGTTCGCGGGAGGTATAGCCTGCATCGACTTCGAGATGAAGCGCCTCGATGGGGTCAACCCACAAAGCTGCATTACCGTTGTAGCGCGATACGTCGTCATTCTGACGGAACCCGGGGTTGGTAAGATAGGAACCGGCGGCACGCATACCAAGGATTCCAAAGTTGTGGATAGCGCGAGCGCCCACGTTCATGCCCATCTGATCGGTGGCCCCGAGAGTTACTGATACCCCATTTTTCTTCGATGGAACAACGTTGACGACCCCGCCGATGGCCGATGAGCCGTAAAGTGCGGATAATGGCCCTTTAACGACCTCTACCCGGTCGCCGGAAGCCAGAGGGATTAAGGATAAATCAATGACCCCGTCGCGCCGGGTATTCATTGGGATACCGTTTGACAGGATGAGTACGCGGGATGCGGCAACCCCGCCCAGGAAACCGAAGGCGGAGTGTCCCTCATAACCGTATGATCGCACGTCTGCAGATACGCTTTGTGCAAGAACATCGGTGAGGTCGGTGACCTCGTCTTCTTCTACTACTAAGACCTCCACCGGCCATGGGGACGCCTCGGCAGGAAGTGAGAGCCTGGTTGCGGTGACTATAACCTCGGGCATCTCGTAGACGGTCAGGTCTTCCGCCTGCGAGAAAAGCAAGGATAAAAGCACGAGCTTTATCACGTAAGTCTCCAGGTTGTGGGCGTAGTAGATACCCGCACCTGCCCTGCCCCGGAGCAGACACGGTAAGGCAGCACGACGGATAGGTCTCCTGGCTTACGGATCATCCTTCGCCTCCAGCCTTCCCATCCTCAAGGCATGTGCCTCGATTAAAGGACAGTGGCTTACGACTGTTGAAGTCGTTTCGGAGGCTCAGTCTCCGATCACAGTGGCGGGACCGCGGCCGATTCTCACGGCCTTCCCTGACTTCCGCCGTCTAGTCCAGATTGTTATGAGATATTAAGGGATTCAGGCAAGGTTGTCAAGTAAAATGACGTTGACTTTGTCCAGAATAAACCCCTTGACATCCCTTTTTCTTGGACTATACTTGGGACATGGGTATAGACATTAATTGAGACATTTTCAACAGGGATTACTCATTAAGTCAAGTAAATAGGTGATTTCTTTGTGACATATCGTTGGACATCTTAGGAGACATTTATGAGGACATACGAGAGGACACATCCCTGGATAAAATTCAGTCTGGATTTGCGTCAGGCTGATCATAAGCTCTGGCTGGCACTTGGAGAAGTACAAGCCAAATGTGAGTATTTGGCCGGTTTGCCTTTGCAGCCAGCAACGGCTGGTAGACTTCACAAGATTTATTTAGCTAAGGGGGCATTGGCTACCACAGCTATTGAAGGAAATACTCTTTCTGAAGAAGAAGCTCTAAAACTAGTTGAGGGGAAGTTAACACTTCCCCCATCGAAGGAGTATCTTGCTCAAGAAGTAAAGAACATTATCGATGCGTGTAACCGAATCGGCAACGAATTGTTAGAAAAAGAAGATGTAGACGATCTCTGTGTTGACAAGATCAAGGAGTTCAACCGTCTCGTCCTTAAAGACCTTGAGCTGCCAGAGGAAGTCATACCCGGAGAAATACGAGACTACCCGGTGGTGGTTACTCGGTATCAAGGAACACCTCCTGGAGATTGTGAATATCTCTTAAAACGTCTGTGCGATTTCCTTAACGAGGAAAGATTTCGTGCCCCCAAAGGCGACGAGATAGTCTTTGGATTAATCAGGGCTATACTTGCTCATCTGTATTTGGCGTGGATCCATCCTTTCGGTGACGGCAATGGACGAACAGCCAGACTGATGGAGTTTCAGATTCTACTTGCCGCTGGAGCGCCAACATTGGCGGTTCACTTATTGAGTAACCACTATAATCTCACTCGACAGGAGTATTACAGGCAATTGGATCGAGCTTCTCAATCAGGTGGTGAAGTCTTTCCGTTCATTAAATATGCAGTCCGCGGGTTCTTAGATGGTTTAAACGAACAGATGCAGGTTATTCAGATTCAGGTCTTGGACGTATCCTGGAGAGATTACGTCCATGGAGCATTCAAAGACAAACCTGGCGAAGTGGCGAGGCGTCGTCGTCATCTGGCGCTGGACCTCTCTTACAAGGAAGAACCCGTACCGCTATCAGAGATTCGACATATCAGTCCCCGCTTAGCCGAAGCTTATGCGGGAAAGACTGCCAAGACAGTCACAAGAGACGTAAACGCACTTGTTGAAATGGATCTTGTAGAGCCAACCCCAAAGGGTATACGAGCGAAGCGTGAAAAGATGCTGGGGTTCCTCCCTAAGCGAAGGACTGACTCCGTTGAATAAAGTGCATCATATCCAAACGGGCAAGAGTGTTCGTTCTACATCTCCCTGAACAATCAGATTAACTAAGGCGCATTCCCTTTGGGAATAGATCGCGCGTCGCAGTACCCCTCGCGATGACATTTATTGCACCGGGGTCCCCGCGAGCGCACGCAGTGCGGTCGTGGGGTGTAACTCGGGGTCCCCAAACGAACGCTACGCGTTCGGTTGGGGTGCATTTTATTCCCAGGTTACTTCCCAGTGGCATGCGTCGCCGCCTTGGCTCCAGCGGCAGGAGCGCTCCCTTACCTTGATCTTCGAGCCGCTGAGAAGTCCGCACACACGCTCGAGCCACGTTCGCGTAACGAAGCAGTGCAGGGGGCCTCCATCGTAGCCTGAGATCACCAGCACCGCCTGCTTGAGCCTCTCGTCCACAGAAAGCACCTTAAACTCGCCGCAATCCTTGTATCTTGACCATAGATATGGGATACGGGCCACCACCCGTGGCATGGGCAGAAGCGCCAGACGGGTCTTGGGAGCACCTCCAAGCTCCGCGTCCGCGATGGCGCCGCCTAAGTTCTCCAGAACCTTGCCGTTGCCGTTCCCCAGATGAGCCGCGATGCCCTCGTACACCTCTGTTAGATACTCCACGGGATACCAGGACCATACATCACCCTCGGAAAGCACCCGCGCCACCGGAGTCCGCATCTCGGAGAGAAAACTTCTATAACCTTCTCTCTTCAGCCGCTCCGAAAGCCACCGGTTGATGGCTACAAAGGCACTTCCACGAACGCTTGCCACTAAGCCTCCTAAAACAGCAACGCTACCTAATATAAATAATAACAGAAATCGGTAAAGTTGTCAAGTCCGCAAGTCGTCGCGCTTTTTCAATAACCCCACTGACCTCATACCCCGGCAAGGATCTTCTGGTGCACAGATTATACCCCTTTACCCGCCTCAATTTATGACTATAATTTATTTGTGAGTATTCCACGACGTCGCGATCGGCTGCCCAGTACAAGGATTCTATCCAGGCCGATTCTTATATCGCTGGTGGTTCTGCTCGGGCTTGTTCTCAGCCTCTTTTTGCTGCGCAGGAAAGCGGCGGCGCCTGAGGCAATAGATACACTCCAGGTTGCCTCGCAAGGACTTAGCTTGAACGGCGAGGAAATCTCCTTAAAGGAACTTTGGGAGAGATACGCGAAGGTGCGTGCCCCGCGCAGGATAGACGTGATCTTTGACCCCCAGATGCCCTGGGGCAAGAGCTGGCCGATACGCGACACCCTCAAACGGCTGGCGGAAAGCCAACCCAACCTTACGATCACCGGGCTTGAGGGGTGGTAAACCCATCCTTCTATGCCTCTCAGCCCGGTTGCCCAAAATGTCTTTCAGGGTCCCCGCGGGACACGTTACCTTGACAAAAGCCAGAGCTCTCCTATAATTCCTCACTAATCAGTCGTTTAGGAGGATTGATGAAAAGAAGTATCCGTAGAGGGTTGTGGTTTATGGGATTATTTTCCGCTCTCTCAGTGCCTACGGCGACTCTGGAGGCAAACGAGTACCCTGAAGAGTTGGGGTTCCTGAGCGAAATCTCTACCCCGGAGTATCTCGCTGTGAGCGGAACTATGGCGCTACTCGACACCACAGACAAAGTGCTGCTTGAGGCCCCGGTTCGATTCTATTGGGAAGCGGAAGAAGAGAAGTTCGCCCTGGATATCCGGATCCCCGGCGGGGCACCAGGGGTATATATCCTGGGGATAGCCGATACGTTCTGGTTATATGACTTTCTCCGGGGGACAAAGATCACCGCCTTCCGCGATCAGGCCTTCTCCTCCTTGAGCAACGTGCCTTTCTCAGCTGAGAACCTTCTGGGCATCTTCGGCATCTTCCCCCAGGGCTTTGCCGAGACCGACACCTTCTACCGCGAAGGTTCGCTTCTTGCAATCGAGCAGGACAGGGTTCTCTTTTCCTTCGACTCGGAGAGCAAACAGCTGCTGAATATGACGAGAAGGGAAGCCACGATCTCCTTCTACGACTTTTCTGTAGACAAGAAGTGGATGTGGCCTGCAAGGATAGAGATGAACGCGTCTCTCTTTTTCCCGCTCCAGGATGCGGCATCGACCCGGGTTAACATCAACGAGGTAAGCCTCAAGCGCCAGCGCAGGGATAACCTGTTTGACGTCGATCTGCCACCCAATATGAAGCGTGCATTTGACATGCGCGGCCAATAGACCGGCTTTAAGTAATCTGATCAGGAACGCCCAGAAATGATTCTTACATTAATCCTTTTCCTGCAGGTGGGATTTGAACATACCTCCTCTCTGCTCCTTGGGGGTCATTTCCAGTCGGGCGTGGCGGACGAGGAGCTTCTTTACGTAGCCGACGGCAGAGGCGTAAGCGTATTCGAGAAAGAAACCTTCAGTCGCCGCGGCGAGATCATGCTTGAAGGCCGAACCAACCTGATAGTGCGCCACGAGTCGAGCCTTTTTGTTGGGGGTAGCAGGGGGCTTGCAAAGATAGAGGTAAGCAGCTTCTCGCAGGAGTACCCGCAGGCAGAGTGGCTCTATACCGAGCCGATCACGGCATTGGAACTCTTTGGGCGCAAGCTCTGGTTTGCGGATGATAAGGCCCGGTTGTATGGTATGGATGTTGCAGGAGGCGCAAGCTCGCCATCTTGCACGATCCAGTTGCCCCTGCCGCCTGTGAGGATCGTTGGTAACGAGGCCAGGCTCTATCTTGCGGCAGACACAGGCGGGCTTTTTGTGCTGGACCTTGAAGCAAAGGCCTTACAGGCAAAGAGGGTGACGATCGAAGGCGACCCGGCGGTTATGGATGTCTTGATTGCAGACCAGACGGTCTACCTTGCGTGTGCCGAGCAGGGGCTTTGGGTGAGTGAGCCCAGGCGCAACTCCCTTAAGGTCGTCAAGCGTATTGAGGCTACGGGTGAGGTAATGAGCCTGGAGCTATTCGATGAGAGGATTGCAGCGGCTGCGGGAACCGGGGATTTCCTTCTCTTCTCGATTGCCGACCCGGATGAACCCGTCGAGATTCAGAGAGAACGTTTCCCTGGGATGGGACTCAACCTTGCAAAAGCTGGCGAGGACTGCTTTTTGCTCACGGGTGCAGGCATAGGGCATATGGATCTCTCAACCAAACCCCTGGCAGGGCATGGACTGTTCTACAGGGGTGCGGGTTCCGGCTACGAGATCCTGAGCAAAGGAGGGGTGGCGGTTCTTGCGGCAGGCGACGCCGGAATAAGGACCGTCGGTCTGGGAGACAGCCTGAGTTTCCTTGGCGAGTACTCTCAGATGTCAGGCTGCCGCAGGGTGTATCTCTTCGGCTCACAGGTCTATGTGCTGACCACAAGTAATATAATGTATGTAGTAGAGATAAAGGACCCCAAGCGTCCCCAGAAGCGCACCTTCCAACAGTTTGAATCGGCAGCCTCGGGGGTGGACTCGGAGGGTGAGATGCTTCTTGCGGCGGAGCATGAACGCGGGGTGGGGATCTGGTGGCGCTGTCCGTGCGGTCCTTTCAAGGAGCAGGGACGCTGGGACTTCGGCGGCCAGGCGCTGGACGTGAGGATCAGAGATAAGCTTGCCTTCGTTTCCGCAGACCCCCCTGCCCTTTACGTAATCGACTGGTCAGACAGCGCCAACCCGGAGCAGGTGGCAAGCCTCGCGCTTGAACGTGACTGCGAGAGGTTGTATGCGGACGAAGACCTTCTATTCGGCCTTGATTCCTCAGGTGCGCTCACCGTTGTCAACGTGGCCCGCCCCACCCGACCTAAGGAGCTTGCCGTGCTCGAACTGGAAGGCTCCCCCACCGCCCTGGCACGCTACGAGGATTATATGTTCATAGCGGCACAGGACGCAGGGGTGCACGTGGTGGATATATCCAAACCCCAATCCCCTGAGCTCGTCAGCACCCTGGACGTGGGACCGGCCATGGGGGTGGCGGTATCTGGAGACCTGCTTCTCGTCTCGACCCTCTACTCTATAGAGGCGTATAGGATTCAACCTTAAAGGAGAGCAAAAGGTGTTCGCAGGATTTCTTTTAACTTTGATGCTCGCATCGCCCCCAGATGCGCAGCCAGGGGAAGTATTATTCGAGGAGGGCCGCAACTACTTTATATCAGGGGATTTTTCGGATCTGGTTGAGGTCAAAGGAACTATTTACGCCGCAAGCGGTTTCGGGCTTACGATAGTTCCTGCAGATCTCAGTACTCAGGAACACATCCCCACACCACACTACTCAAGAAAGATAGCACTGGCGGGTAAGCAAGTATATCTTGGTGAAGGCAACCGGATCACCGAGTTCAAGATTTCGACCAGGGGAACCCAGATGTTGACCGCCTATCCTGTGGAAGGGAAGGTGACGGCGCTTGCGGCCCGCAAGGATTTGCTGGCAGGGGGCACGGATTCGGCAAAGATCGTAATCTTCTCGCAGGGGAAGGAATCGAAGCTCCTCGGGGCGATTGACGCACCCGGTGCGGTGCAAGACCTCTTTATCTACCACGAGTTTCTTTATGCGGCGTGCGGCAGAGGCGGGGTTGCGATCATTGAGCTTGGAGAGAACCCCTCTATTGTGCGGACCCTGGATGTTCCCGGTGCCCAGGCACTTACGGTTGCAGAAGACCTTCTCTTCGTTGCAACCGCCGCCGCGGATATCCTCAGTTTCTCTCTTGCCGATCCTTCCTCTCCCCACCAGAAAAAGGGCTTCTCAAGCGGTTCGGAGGTTGTCTCGCTTGCGTACTACGACAAGCATCTGTACGCAGCCCAGGGATATCAGGGTTATTCCATCTTCGACCTCGAGGGCGAACGTGTGGAGACCGCCGAGCCGTTCCGCCAGGGGGACGTTACCTGCATCCTCCCAACCAAGGAAGGGGTGTTCCTGGCGCTCCGGGAAAGGGGTATGGTGCGCCTGGAAGGAAGCATGCCGCAGGAGTTAAGCGTGACTGCTCGCCTGCAGCAGAACTCCCACTCGGTTCACACCTCGCAAAGCGGCGCGTTCTGGGCGGTGGCACGGGATCGGGACGGCGCAAGTATCGGGAGACTTTTGGAAGGGGAGGAGTGTGTAACCTGGGGTCATGCCGAGCCCGCGCCCAAAAGAGCCGCAGGGGTTCTTCTCTCTGGAACGTACCTTTACGTAGCGGACGCAGACCGCGGCGCTTCTATATTTAATTTAAAGACCTTCCCCTTTGCAGAACGCAAGTTTGACCTGAATCAGCCCGGTACACCCCAGCGTTTTGCCCTGAGCGGGGATCTGATATTCCTCGCCGCAGGCGACAGAGGGTTAAGGGTCCTATGGATATGCTCCTGCGGTCCGCTCCAGCAGAGGGTAGCCTTACAGGGTATTAAGGCAGTAGACGTGGCGGCAAAGGATTCCATCGTATACGTAGCCGATCCCGACTCCGGACTGCGGGTGATGGCGGTAAGGAATAAGAATCAGGAAATTCACGAACTTTCTATCTATCCCGGCGCCATAAGCCCGCAAGCGCTCCTGCTGGAGCGGGATCTGCTGTACGTAGCCGACTCGATCGGTGCTGTTGTGGTCCTTGATATCTCCGAGGCAAAGAATCCCCGACAACTCTCCTTCGCCTTCATCGAAACGCAACCCTACGGGATGGCTCTTGTGGATTCAACCCTGTACGTGGCCTGCGGCGAGGATGGGGTTTTGCCAATAGACGTAAGCGATCCCTCATCGCCGGTGGTGGGGGAGTTCATCGAAACCCCTGGAAAAGCGCTCGCGGTGGCCGCATCTGGTAAATATCTTGGGGTCGCCGACTACACCTCCTGGATGCTCATCCCTGTCGATTAGTTTACCCCCCCTCTGTGGATTAGAGGCAAGGCGGAAGTTGGGTTGATAAGCTATCAGTCAAGGGTTACGAGTCCACCCCCCACCCCCCCGGAAAACAAGTCAGTCTGAGGACACTTGACAAGTTAGTGGCAGGCTATATGCTTTTTAAGACGTGGGGTTATTATCCCAAAAGGCGCTCGCGGTGGTGGATAAGCGGCGGAATGTCGAGGATACCCTTGAGTTCGCCAGCCGCACCGCCGAGAAGCCCGGCATGTACCCCATCGCCGCCGCCCTGGCAGACGAACTCAAACAGGTCTTCTTCCCCAAACTGGGTGAGAAAGAAACCAGAGGATAAACCTTTAGTCAGAAGAATTCCCGCAGCCAAGGGAAAGCTACTGCGGCTGGCCAGCCTCGGGCACACCGAGCAGCTGATCAAGGACCCTGCGAGCCGGCCTATAGCCCGGATCAACCTCCAGCGCTCTCCTCAGCACGATCACCGCATCGGAGAACCTCTTATTCTCTATGTAGATGTAGGCAAGGTTATCGTATGAATCCATGAACGCAGGGTCAACACGAATTGCCTGCTTGAAGGCCGGAATCGCCTTCGCAAGCTGTCCCTCTTCGGCATAGACGAACCCCAGGTTATTCAGAAGCATAGCGTATACCCTGAAGTTAATGGGTATCCATTCAGATATACGCACCCCCTCAAGCAGCACCTGTTTGGCATCGCTCAGGCGCCCCCGGCGGAAAAGAAGGCTCCCCAGCTTCACGTACACCGTGAGGTTCTCAGGGCTCTCGCGCAACGATCTGCGGTAAAACTCCTCCGCACGTACATAATCCATGCGGGATTCGGCTATGCTGCCGAGTATGGAAGAGGTCTCGCTGCGCTCGTAACACAACCTGTGCGCCTTCCTCATCATCTCCTCGGCCTTTATCTGATCGTTGCGCAATCTATAGTAGATGCCCAGCTGATAGTAGCAGTATCCAGGCTGGAGGTTGTAGTTCAACGCTTGCCAGAAAGCCTGCTCACCTTGCTTATAGTTGCCGGACTTCAGGGCGGAGAGCGCATAGTTTATGTGTACTGTCTCCAGGGAACCCAGAAGCGTATCCCGCATCAGACGTGCGAATATCTCGTACGCGTTCTGGGAGCGTCCCAGGAAGTTGTAGCAGTAAGCGCGTTGAAAGGCAACCCAGGGGTGGCGAAACCCGGCCTTCTCGCTCTCCGTATAGGAACTCAGGGCCTGGGAGTAGTCGCCTCGGAGGAAGAAGGTTTGCCCCTTAAGGAAGTAGCCGGTCGCTGTAAGCTTGCGCTCCTGGGAGGGGGAAAGACGCATGGGATGCAGAACACCCGCGATGCTCACGGCAAGAACCGCAAGGATCGTCGCAACCATAAGCAAGGCGTTTTTCCGCAGAAGAATTGCCGCTGCAGCAAACAAACCAAGGGGCGGCGTGATGAACCACAAGGTGCCAATCCCCAAAAGCAGAGGCGGGAGAACGGCTAAAGCTGCGGCCGAAAGCACCGCCGCGACGATAAGACCCGCGGATATCCGCAAGCCCTTCATCGCTCCTCCCCCTCCTCTTCAAACCTGGGTCCCGCACGCCGCAGGATGAACTCTCGTCCCAAAAATACAGCCCAAAGCGGCAAGAAAACAGCCAGCCCTAACTGCCACGGAAAAACGCTGAGGGTTCGCTCCATGCCGAACATGGAATACCCCGCAGCTACGAGTATGAACATACCGAGGGCGTAGAAGAACGAGGAGGATACGGCAAAGCGTGACAGACGCAAGGGGGGAATATGTAAAACAAGACCGCAGACGAAGAAAGCGATGACTATAAAAAGTGCCGTATATCCCAGACACCAGGCAAGGAGTATAGAGAGAACAAAAAGCCCCCCGGCCGCACGACGGAACGTCCGCCTAGCGCCTGCATCAACGGCAGGATCGTAAGCGTTACCGAAGAAAAGACTTGCACTGCCGGCCAAAACACCCAGAACCAAAAGCGCAAACAGGGCGATATAATCGAACGGGTTACGGGGCACCCCGACAAGCACGTCCCGCAGGTTAAGCCAACCGAACAGAAACCCGGCACCTGCGGCGAGTGCCGAGAGAACGAGCAGGAAAGGCTTCAACGAACGCAGCAGCAGACGCACCTTCTCGCGGCTGTAGCGCCATAAGCCGAGCCAGATAAGCGGTATCAACGGCAAGAGCAACACCAATGAGTACTTGCGCGTCGCAGAGCCGATCAGACCGCCGGTGGCGTAGATGTTGGCAATCCCTATCGAACCGCCCCCAAAAATAGCCCCCACAATCTGCTGTAACCCTCCTGCAATAAAGACAGCCACCACGAGAATAACCGGGGCAAGTAGAATCGAAAGCACCTTACGCCACCTCTTTCGAGCGCGAAGGCCGCTGTAAACCGCAACAAGAATTACACCCAGCCAGCCCTCTATTAACATACCTGGTGCCCCCCCATAATGCAACTTCCCCAGGCCGAAACTCGCCTTGATGCCCTGCAAAATCATCCGCGGATCCCCTGGATAGGCAAGGTTGTAGCCGCCCGAACGGAACAGAGGGTCAACCAATGGGGCGATGAGGATGATGAACGAGTAGATGAAAAGCACCCTCGTTATCTTGCGGATGTCGTGACCTGTGCTGAAGTGAATCAAGAGTATTGCGACGATAAAAAGCATGAAGTAGAACAGCGGGAAGTGCATGAGAAGCATCTCGATAGTTATGATGGTGGTTGCGGCAAATCCAATCCCAGGCGTCTCCAGCACGCCCTCCAGCATGTCGCGGACGACCATGTAGCCGTAGGCTATGAGAATGAAGGTGCCCAGAGGCATCTTTGAGTTCTCAACCGGCTTGATGAAAGTCCTGTCAATCCACTTGAACATATCTCTCTCCTTCGTGATTAAGCAGAAATTATGATGGATTATAAGAGGTGAGTTTAGGATGTCAAGACAGCTGGTGCTCCTTTTCTTCGTGGGAGAAAAGGCCGCAAGGGTCAACGCCGAAATTGTCTTTGCGAGGGACGCAGCCCCGAAGCTCCGAAGGGTGACGCTTGCGGAACCATCCCATAGCACAACCACCCTCCGTCATCGCGAGGAGTGACGACCAAAGAACGTAGGGGCGTACCTTTAGGTGCGCCCGGAAAACTGCCATTACGCGGGCCGACTTAATACCCTATGGAATACAAAGTATCCCAAGGGGCACGCTGAAATCGGCCCCTACGAGGTTATGCCTAAGTCTGATTTCAATTTTCTTACTTTATCAGACCAACTTCTTACCCACTGTTCTTCTTTGAAGCGTTCACAAACGTGTTTTACTTTGCTGGCGATGTAAATCCATAGTGGTTCAAGGGTACTGGCTTTTAGCATCTCCCCAAGAGCGACTGCACAAGCGAAGAGTAAGCGATCTTGGATCTCCTTTTTACATGCTTTCTCAACTATCATAATTATGTTTATCGCATACAACGCGGTTTGGGGGATTTCCTTTTTTATTTCTTCATAAGTAGCATCCTTTGGAATATCGGAAGACTTAAGCCATTCTTCTATCGCTTGTGCGCCGACCTTACCAAGTTTTTCTATTATTACTTGTGGCACTCGCGGATTATCAATTGCTTCCAAACACGCGGCGTATAAAGTTTCAAAGACCTTTCGGTGAAGCTCAGGTTGCTTCCTCTGAGGGTCATTGTGATACCTTCCGACTTCGAGTAACAAATCCACGAGAGATTTTTCTGCGGCTTCAAGTGCTTCCAAGTTACCTTGCTTTAACGCAACGGTAACTATATTATCAAGAGCGTCAATCATTTCACGTGCTTTTCCTTCAGCACTATATTTTAAAGCTTCAACACAGATTTCTTTAAGCCTTTTGGGTATCCACTGGAGGTTCATCCTTTGAACAAGATGGAAGATAAAAACTGGAATTGAAAGAATGAAGAACCCTCCGATGACAAGTGCAACTCGCGTGAGTGAATTGGATGGATATTGAATGCACCATAGCACCCAAATAGTGACTAAGGCAAAAGTACCAGCATATAATAATATCAACCAATCGAAAATAATATTTACTGCTCTGTGTGTGTATCTTGCAACAGTCTGTCCCGCTACAAGTGCGATGGAAAATACAAGGGCAAAGATAGTGCCTAGGATTTGCGCTGTAGCGCTTAAGAGATACTTGTTATGTGCATTCAGATCAGTACCAATGAATAAACAATGATGCCATCCCTTGGGGAACCTGAATAAGTATATCAGACTTACAGAGATTATTACTGCGGAACAAAAAAATAAAAAACCAACTAGAATACGCAACCACAGGGGTTTCTTCCAAAACCGGAAATGACACTGATAAAACCTTGATTTCCAGTTGGGTTTTTCGTCCTCACTCATGTGAAATGATAAGCGGTAGGGTTATTTTGTCAAGATTTTTTTACCACACAAATCTGCTACGCAAAGTTACTCCGCAAGCGTCGTCATTTCATGTCGCGGGGACCCCAAGATAATGCTCCTTTTTGGCTTCGCCAAAAAGACCGCTCTCCCTTAGGGAGAGGGATTGGAGCGCGGGCTCTTAGCCAGCCCCCCAAATACCCCCAATTACCCCGATTTTGACCATCATTTGACCACCTTCTGACCAGCTTTTGTCCACCTTTTGA
>JAGMDF010000130.1 GCA_023128825.1 Caldifarciminota bacterium
GGAGATCGATTGGAACGAGGTATTGAGACACCTGCAACGCCTGGGAGATCTGTACAACTTTATGGACCATGTCAAGAGATGGCTGAAGGACAGAAACTGCTCAGACTGAAACTGATTGAGCTTCCTATTTATAGGCAGGAAGAAGCATAGGAGGCCGAAATCCATGGTAATCCCGATGATCCTCACCTGGGGATACTAACATGGCCGCTGAGAGGGCGTATTCGCCTTCAGTGGTCGGACAAAGACCAAGAATGAAGATGTGACCCCATGCCCCTCCGACGCTGACGGCCGCGTCCGCGCGGCTGTCGGCGGTATGGTGCAGGGGATTGTTCGGAGTTCTTGCACATCTATATCTTGAACATCGGATTTCGGAAAATGATCTGATTGATATCCGAGTAAAAGGACATCAGATTGTATTCGGTGACTGGGGCTTCACCAGGATGACCACAGTGGCACCGGAGGTCGAAACAGCTCCGCAACCGCGTGTGCTGATTTGAGTCGATCATCCCCATCCCCTCAATAATCCAGAGGGATACCGTGTCGAACACTTCACGGAGTTCGCTGAGTGAATTCACGTTCTGCGGAGAGCTGAATCTCTTGAATCGTCCCTTTTGCTGACCCGCCATCTGTACGGATGTCACGTTGAACTTGGTGAAGCCAACGTCTTCGATTCTGCGATGGATTCTGTCGATGGCTGCGCACCACCCGAGAACAACCGAAGCTCGGAGAAAACCTCGTTGGGCACAACTGATACCTTCCTTTAGATACTCGTTTTCCTCTGGGTCAGGCAGGTCCTTCAGTATGTTGTGGAGCAAAGCCAGTGAGGCAGAGGACGACCCGCCCTTCTGGGCGGGGAGAATGAGTTCGTCACGGAATGGCTTGATGAGTGCATCGAGCACCTCAACATAGCTCTTCTTCAAGTTGTTCGGTGAGCTCAGGGCGATCAGACGCCCGAATCCATCGGAGTATTTCCCAAGGACATCCGTTGATAGCCCAAGTTCCTGTGGAATCGTCGAAGAGAAGTCTGAGAACCAGCGAGAGCCGAGATCCTCCGCGGAGGTTCTCAAATGTTTCTTCGCGATCTGAGTAACCTTTTCAGCCTTGAGGTCTTTCCTCAAGGCTTTCAGGTCCGCAAGAAGTCGCTTGAGTTTCTCGACCATAATCTACTGGAGTTTCTTGACCACATCCGCAAGCTCAGTTTTCCCCTGTTCCGACAGGGTGATTGTTTTTACGTTCCTGCTGTACTTACCAAAGTCAAAAAGGCCCGCGTTGTTCGTGTAGTTGTTACCCCAGTTGTTCTTGTCGTAACACTTCCTGGTAGAGGCCTCCTCTCGCACGGCTTCGACCGTAGTCTGAAAATCTCCGGTACGCATGGCGTTCAGCAAACACTGCAGAAGGGTAATCCGAACTTGACTCTCGGAGGTGCGGATAGTCTTCAGGTCATCGTACAGCGGGAGAACCTCGTCACCCTCTTTGTAGAAGAGCTGATTCAGATGGTCTACGCTCAGGTCATGCTTTTCAAGGAGCCGTCGCGCCTTGACGTGCAGGTCTGCGCTTGATAAGTCGTCTTGGCTCTTGGCTGCTGCCTCGACGACGCTCTTTGGCTCCTTCTTTTCCTGCTCAGGAGCGGCCTCTTTCTCCGTCTTCGGTGCGGGAGACGGGGCAGGCGGTTGCTGCACGCCGAGCGCGTTCTTCAGAAGCACCTCAAAACAGATCTGCTGAAGGTTCTCTGGGCACTCTTGGGCAATGGCCACGATCTCCTGAACCTTGTCTTTGAGTTTCTTCATCTCTAGTGTTCCTTTCTGTTTTGAAACTCCGAACAGTTTCTTTTAACCAATATTGGGGCTCACGAGCATACTAGCTCGTTCGGCGCATGGTTTCAAGGATGCACACTATGTTCTTGAGGGTTTCGGGCGACGATCTTGCGGAAGAAGTAGGTATCCTGGGCTATTATTATCCGACAGACGGATAATGATGAGATCTTGCTTAATGAACACCTTTCACGACTACTTGATTTCCACCGCGCATGTGTCTGCCGAGCACGCTCCCTACTACCTCGGATGGGTTCGGCAGACGTACGAAATCACGGGTGAGAAGCTCACCGTCCCTCTTTCCAGGGATGCCGGACAAAAAACGTTGCAGGAATTTCGGCGAGTTCATCGTCATCACCTCTAGCTGACTTACCCGCCAGGGGATGCCGGTTTCACGGGGACTTTTGTTGAATCCGTCTGCTACTCCCACTCGATGGTTGCGGGAGGCTTACTGGTGATGTCGTAGACGACGCGGCCCACCTCCGGTACCTGCCGCGTAATCTGTTGGGCTACTTCATCCATAAACTCTGCCGGGAGCCGGGACCAATCCGCCGTCATCCCGTCTACACTACTTACCGCACGTAGGGCGAGGACGTACCCGTAGCGTCGTTCGTCCCCGGCAACCCCAACGCTGCGAAGCGGGATCAGGGTTGCGAGTGCCTGCCAGACCGCCGTGTAAAGGTCCCAATCCCTGAGGGCTTGGATGAAGATGGCGTCAGCCTTGCGGAGCACCTCCAGCCTTTCGGG
>JAGMDF010000131.1 GCA_023128825.1 Caldifarciminota bacterium
CGACTCGATCTTTATCGGGTTTGACGACTACGAATGCGAGGAGAACTGCTCCTATGTCGCTACGTTCCATGCGACCAGCGCGACTGAAGATACGATATACTCCCCGCACATCCAGGTGCATTTCTACGGCCCCTATACAGGGGTTGCCGAATCGGCTGAGGTTCTGCGTATAGAGCTTGCAGGAACCAATCCCTTTGGGGCGCCGCCCTCTATAGATTACTTGATTGGGGTTCCCACAGAGGTTTCCATACGGGTCTACGATGTGAGCGGAAAGCTTGTCGAGATACTTTACGACGGTGAGCTGTCGGGAAGAGGCAGGCTCCATTGGAACGAAAAGGACAAGGAAGGCCGAACGCTTGCCAACGGATTGTACTTTGTGCGCATCTTGACCCCCCAGTTCGACCGCACCCACAAGATTGTACTTGTGCGTTAGAGGAGATTTCTTAAACTGATCCAGGACGGCCCAAAGGTCGTCCTGTTTTTGTGTTTCTTTTTCTGGTTGTGCGATCCCCAGGTTGACTTTCAACATCCAAGCTCTATACTTAAATCATGATAAAGAAAGCGCGTCTTTTTTTTATTATGGGGATGGCCTTAGGCTTGGGGTTTTCTTGTAATAGCGACCGTCCTCTTCGCGAAGCCATTGCCGAACAGACCTTCCGGATAGGATTCCTGGAAGGACTTATCTTTACCCTGGATGCGGCCGCTCATTTCCTTACCGGTACCCTTACCGCGGCTGAGATTGATGTTGAGGCCGAGGCGATGAGAACCTGGGAAACCTCAGGGGTCTTGTTCACGGAAGGGGTTTGTGATTCCCTGGGGGTGGTGCTTGACTCCACTCTTGCAAACGGGCTCGTCGGGATTTACAGGATTGCTTTCTCGGTCGGCATACAGGAAGGGGAGCGTTATATCACTGAGAATGTTCTGGGGGATTCTGAAGAAGAACTGAACGAGCAGGAACTGGCAAAAGCCGCATTCGAAGAGTACCGGCAGGATGTTCTTTTTCTCATCCAGGGGATAGAGATAAAACGTAAACCGCCCATCCCCGATACCCTTTGAGGGAACCCACACAGAAAAATCCTATCCTGTTGTTTTATCTGCCACGTCTCAAACGGACGTTTACGGATAGGGGGGTCTAGAAGATGTTGCGCAACGCGTCTATCTTGCCCAGTTCGCCTTTGATGCTTGCATTGATTACCGGGTAATCATTTCTGGTGTAGTCTTCGAGCATCTCGTTATAAAGCGTCTCTGCACGATCGTATTGTCTGAGAAAAACCATGCATCGTCCGGCTCCCAGTTTGGCGAATGGAACAAAGGTGGACTCAGGATACCTTTCGGGCAGCTTAAGGTAGCGATCAATAGCTTCCTCGAGTCTCTGCAGTTCCTCAAGACAGTTACCCTGAGCATATAGAGCGGCACCTTTAAGGAAGGATTTTTTGACCGGGTAGCTCTTCTCGAACTCCTCAAACTCAGTCAGAGCGTCTTCGTACTTCCCCTGCATGTAAAGTGCTTGCCCCAGGTAGTAGTGTGCCTTTTTGCCGGCCAGCGTTCGCGGGGAGCGCATCATGAGGCTGCGGAGCGTGTCCTCGGCGGCTTCAGGGGATCTCCCGATAAGCTGTTGAGCGGTAAGAAGCGAAAGGGCCGCTTCCTTGGGAGGCGCTTTTGAACCTCCGCCCGCCAATCTTGAAATGAAGATAGAACCGACCACGATGATGCCTATTACCGCAATGGTCGTCACTATCGCCTGGAAAGGGGCTTTTACGTAGTACTCATAGACCTTCTCTATCGCGTTGGTGAAGGCATCTTCCTGCTTGATGTGTTTATGTCCACCCCTGAAGGGTGATTTTGATTTCTTTGCCATGAAACTCCTTTTTTTCACCCCACTCATCCGCTTCGCGGCTGAGCGGGGACCCCAGTCAAATACCCCACGAAACCACGTCATCCTCACGAGGCTCCTGGGTTCAGTCCATATTTCTATACCCCTGGCGGGACTCGAACCCACGACCTACGGTTTAGGAAACTCTTTACCGGAGTGTAAGACTACCTAACTGCGCAACTTGCATCTGCCCAAATCGGGGCTGTGTCAGCAGGTGTGTTAGCCACTGCCGTCTAGGATACTTCTCAGGCGGTCTCCTAAAGCGTTAGACGCTTCTCTGACTGTCTCAGGAGGAGTATGGACGTATCGCTTGGATGCAGCTAATGTGCGGTGTCCCATAAGCGCACGGATAGTGTATTGGTTCGTACCCAGCATGTTCAGAAGGGTTCCGCATGTATGCCTCAAGTCATGGAAGCGAACGTCCTTGAGACCGGCTATCTCGCAAGCGGTGTTGAAACTCCTTTTCCAATCGCCGTATTCAGTGCCGTCAGCCTTGCAGAAGACGTATTCAGCGTAAGGGTAGTTATGCCTTAGTCCTGACAATATCTCCTGCAAGTAGGGGTTAATCGGGAAGTAGAGCGGCTTGCGGTTTTTGTATTCACCGGCATGGATAATGATATTCCCATTATCCAAATCCACTTGACTCCACTTCAGGTTCTGCAGGTTGCCTTTACGTAAGCCGGTGAGGATAGCGGTTAAGACGATCTCATGCAGGATTGGGTTATGCCCAACGCCTTTTCGTTCGCCTAACACCTTGCAGGTATCAAGGAGCCGTTTGATTTCGTCTGGGGTCAGATAGCGTTCTCGGCCTGGGGATTCCCTCAGCTTCTTTACCCTCCTGACGGGATTCTCCCGAATCAGGTCAAGTTCCAGGGCATACTCCATGATGGAGCTTAGCAGCGTCAGTTCACGGTTCACCGATGCAGGGGACACTTCCTGTAGACGCTTTTGAGAGTAGAGTTTGATCACCCGCTTATCTATCTTGTCAAGCCTCGTAGTGCCCAGGTTCTCTTTCAGCTTTCGCATTTTACGGACGTAATCTTCGTAGGTGGATTTCCGGTGCTGTCGTTTTGAGTATTCCAGGTAAGTCTGGGCGAACTCTGCAAGCGTAGGGACTTTCTTCTCTTGTTGACCTTCCAAGGCAGCCATAATTACACTCCGAGTTTTCAATAGAGCCTCAGACTCTTTTCGAGTCTGCAGAGACCGGCGGATAAGCTTTCCGTCAATCACTACACGCACGTAGAGCATCCCGTTTTCCCTACGGTAGATACCCACGTCTACGGTGATTCTATGCCCACCTACCTTGATGTCAAGGGACTTAGCGTTTAATCGCCTTATCTCTCTTTCCTCACGTATCCTTTTGTGCCTCGATTTCCTTCGTAGTACAGGCTGACCCGTAACCATTTCCATTTTCTTCGTAAGGAGAATCAGCAACAATATGCCAACGGCTATCGCGATGATGAAAAAAATTTGTCTTTTATTCATTTGAATTCCCATTATTGATATAAGAATAGTCCCTATTTCCTTCGTGTCAAGCCCCTTTGCACGCAAGCTACACGCATGGTTTCTATGATGTATTTACCAAGCTTGAGCGTTTTTTTAATTCTTCTCTATTAAAACCGTATGCCACGAAGTAATCGCAACCAGTAGACTCGGAAGTGCGGAAGGAAAGAAAAGCTATAGAGCTGGAAGGGTATCTGCACATCAGTATGGAATAGCAATAGACGTAGCGTCTTGAGTTTGCTGTGTTTATTCCTTAATTATAGCTTTATCCAACCATCTTTTTTAATAGCC
>JAGMDF010000132.1 GCA_023128825.1 Caldifarciminota bacterium
TCCTGCGCGAGGAGACCTCAACGGCAGGCATCTGTATCGGAGCCCGCTCGAGCTTTGCGTTTTCGTAGAGAACCGAGGCCTCGTTCTCAAGCGCCACCCTGCGTTTGATCTCCTTGTAGCTGATCATGGAAAATACGAGATTGTAATTCCCGCGTGGCACTCGATCCAGCCTGTAGTAACCGTTCGAGGCGGCAGAGGTGCCGAACTCCGTGCCCTCAAGATAGACGCTGCAGCCTGCAATAGCCTCCCGGGTCTCCTTGTCAGCTACGGAGCCCGTTATAGTAGCTCCCAGGGTCAATACCAAGGCTAAGATGTTTGCGACGATTGCTCCTTTCCTGGACTCGTTCCTTTACAGACGTTTGACATCATCGGACTGAAGTCTATAATTACCTATTATGCTCATAGACGAAACACTAGTCAAGAGGGTTGCGGTCTCGGAAGGGGTGGATAAAAAGGTTGTAAGCCAGGGTTTAACTGAAGGGACGATCGTTATTCCTTACAACCGCAGGCGTCCGCGCCAGATAGAACCCGTGGGGATAGGTAAAGGCCTTCGTACCAAGGTCAACGCGAACATCGGCACCTCGCCCTCGATTGCGGATATTGAAAACGAGAAGACGAAGCTCTACGCCGCTGTGGATGCGGGTGCGGACACGGTGATGGACCTGTCAACCGGCGGGGATATAAACAAGGTAAGAGGGATGATCATTGCGGAATCAACCGTTCCTATCGGTACGGTTCCCATTTATCAGGCGGCGTGCGATTCTCCCAAGCTAAAGAAATCTTTCGTGGAGCTAACCGTGGACGAGATATTCGCATCTATTCGCAAGCACCTCGCCGACGGGGTGGATTTCCTTACAGTGCACACCGGGCTTACGAGAGCAGGGGTTGAGCGTTTAAGGAATCGCAAACGTTTGGCAGGCATAGTGAGTCGTGGCGGCGCGATGATGGTCGAGTGGATGATGCATAACAAGGCGGAGAACCCTCTGGCCGAGTACTTTGATCGGCTGCTTGATTTGACCGGTGAGTTCGGTGCCTGCCTGAGTCTGGGCGACGGCCTAAGACCGGGCGCTCTTGCGGATGCCTCCGATCGTCCCCAGATACAGGAGCTTTTGATCATCGGCGAGCAGGTGGATCGGGCGCGTGATCGAGGCGTGCAGGCGATGGTTGAGGGACCGGGTCACATGCCACTTGACCAGATCGAGATGAATGTCAAATTGCAAAAGGAGATTTGCCACGGCGCTCCGTTCTACGTTCTGGGACCCCTTGTGACCGACGTTGCCCCTGGCTACGACCACATCGTTTCAGCAATCGGAGGTGCTTTAGCAGGGATGTATGGAACGGATTTCCTGTGCTACGTTACACCTTCGGAACATCTGGGGCTTCCCGATGCCGACGACGTGCGAGTGGGGACGATCGTGAGCCGGATAGCCGCTCATGCCGCGGACATAGCAAAGTATCCTGAGAGAGCACGCAAGTGGGATGAGGAGATGTCAAGGCTGCGGGAGCGATTCAAGTGGGACGAGATGATCAATGCCTCGCTTGATCCCAAAGAAGCGCGCAAGCGCTTCGATCGCTACCCAAAACAGGCCGAGGATGTGTGCACCATGTGCGGAGAGTTCTGCGCAATAAAGCATTCCAAGGAGGCTCTTGGTGGTTAATTACCGGTTGTTTACCCCGGGGCCGGTAGAGGTCGACAAGGATGTCCTGGCCGAGCACGGGAAGGTTTTCCCGTACCATCGGGACATGGGTTTCGCAGATGTGATTGAGCAGGTGACCACCGATTTAAAGGATATCCTGTTTACCGATTCCCGCATCTTCTTTTTTACCTCTTCAGGCACCGGCGGGATGCAGGCCGCGCTTCTCAATCTTTTCTCTGAAGGCGATGAGGTGCTCGTGACCTCGATCGGCAAGTTCGGTCAGCGCTGGAAGGAATTAGCCGAGGTATATCGATTGAAGGTCAACTACATGCCGTTCGAGTACGGCCAGACGGTTGATCCTGAAAGGGTGGAGGAAGCGCTTTCCGGCAACCCAAATATCAAAGCGGTGCTTTCCACCTTTACCGAGACCTCGACCGGCGCAAAAAACGACGTAAAGGCTATGGGCGAGATCGTAAGAAGATACGATAAGGTCTTTGTTCTTGATTCGATAGCCGGGCTTATCGCCGACGAGCTCAGAATGGATGCATGGAACGTGGATGCGGCGATCGGCGGTTCGCAGAAGGCGATCGGCGCACCCCCAGGGCTTTCACTGGTAGCGCTCAACGAGAGGGCCTGGGAGTTTGTGCAGGCTTCAACCATGCCCAACTACTACTTCTCGATGAAGATCGCGGAGAAGTTCCGCAAGCAGGGCTTTACCCCCTGGACCCCGGCCATCACCGTGATGATGTCATTAGCCCTGGTATTAAAGAAGATCGAGGAGAAAGGCATCGAGCAGGTGTGGGCAGATCACGCGAAATGGGCCGGCTTCTTTCGAGAAAAGGCAGCCCAGATGGGATTTGAGTTCCTTCCCAAGAGGTCTTCCAACGCGCTCTCGGCAATAAAAATGCCTGACGGAGTGGAAAGCACACCGATAATTGCGGAGATCAAAGAGGCCGAAGGCATACTGTTTGCCAACGGCCAGGCAGAGCTTAAAGGTCGTCTTATCCGCGTAGGACACATGGGGCACGCAAACGAAGCCGATACCCTTACCGCACTTCGCGTCCTTGAACATCATGCACTACCCAAGATCAAAGGACTCTGATGGTTAACAAGGAGAGGATATTTTCAGGTATCCAGCCCTCGGGCAGACTGCACATCGGCAACTACCTGGGTGCGATAAGCCAGTTCGTGCCCCTGCAAGATACCTACGATACGGTTTTCGGGATAGTTGACCTTCACGCCATGACCCAGCTGTATGAGAAAGCGGGGATGTCAGAGCGCATCACGAACGCCGCAGTCAACTATTTAGCGTGCGGGCTTGATCCTGAAAAGGCCATCCTCATGCTTCAGTCAGGTGTGCCTGAGCATACCGAGCTTGCATGGATACTTGCAACGGTAACGCCTCTGCCCTGGATTCAGCGCGTGCCCACCTTCAAGGAGAAGGCAAGGCATCAGCCGGACAACGTCAACATGGGGCTTTTCAACTATCCGGTGCTCATGGCCGCAGACATCCTTATCTATAAATCGGTTGCGGTGCCGGTGGGAGAAGACCAGCGCCCGCACCTTGAATTGACCCGCGAGATTGCCAGGACATTCAACACGCGCTTCGGTGATTTCTTTCCTGAACCCGCCGAGATAATAAGCACAGGTGAAGGGGCGCGTGTGATCGGGCTCAACGGGAAGAACCGGATGTCCAAAAG
Source organism: Caldifarciminota bacterium (assembly GCA_023128825.1). Taxonomy (GTDB): domain Bacteria; phylum Hydrothermota; class Tepidihabitantia; order B3-TA06; family B3-TA06; genus B3-TA06. The sequence continues at coordinate 3,338 of JAGMDF010000132.1, forward strand.
TCTGGATAACTGCATATACCTTGACGACGAGCCGGATGTGATACGGGAAAAGATCGCGAAACAGGGGGTAACCGATCCGGCACGGGTGAAACGCACCGATGCGGGCAACCCCTCGATCTGCAACATCTTCACCTGGCACAAGCTGTTTTCCACCAAAGAGGAACAGGCATACTGCGCCAAAGAGTGCCGCAGGGCCGGGTTCGGCTGCCTGGACTGCAAGGCGATTTTAACCAAAAATATCCTGGAGTTATTGGTTCCTATCCAGGAGCGCCAGAAGGAACTGATGGCCGATCTTAATAAAGTCAAGGAGATAATCCGCGACGGCACCAACCGCGCCCGTAAGATAGCTCAGGAAACGATGAAAGAGATCAGGGATATAACTGGCTTGACTTATCTGAGCTGAAGACTCAACTCCGCACCACCCAACCAAATCGGCTTACTCAATGATATAATTGCAGCGCAATAGCAATGCTAAGGGGTTTGTAGAGACAAAATTCAATCAATAAGATTCAAGCAGCTTTCCATCCTTATCGTAATAACTATAGTTCCTCAACAGACCATGACGGTCGCATTTAGCAGTATATACGGCGATTCCTTTGGCATTATTCATAAGCTCGCCATCCGGGTTAAAATACCGCTTTTCAATGATATTTCCCCAGCGATCATACTTGCATGTATAAATTGCATAACCTCCTCTCCAATCGCTCGTCAACTGTTCATTACAATCATAGAAACTATATTCAATGATCCGGTGGTTTTTGTCACGTGCAACACGCATTAATGCATACTTGGCAGAAACTTCGGTTCGCATACCATTTGCATCAAAAACACTTTCTTCGACTCGAAAGCCATACTCATCGTATTTCCTGCGACATACAGCGCGCCCTTGTACGTTGTTCTTCAGTTGTCCATCTACTCCGTACATACTCAGTTCTGTCCATTTTCCTTGTTCATTATACACCCATTGAGCCTTGGCCACACCTGAAAGACGAGATTCCACAGGCTGACCATTAACCCCCAAATAACGCTTTAGCAGTACGTTACCCTGATCATCGTATTCATAGAGCGTCCCGGCTACACCTGATTCCTTGCTTATTGTCAGGTTTCCATTGACGCCGTAATTTCTTTCTGAAAGCAAATCGCCCATCTCGTTGAATTCTCGTCGAACGACGGCAATTCCTTCACTACCTTCGGTAAGATTTCCAGCTTCATCATTATAAGACTTCTCAATCAGATATCCATTTTGATCGTACTCGTATCGAACTATCGGCGCTCCCCCATCTTCAGGCGAAATCAAATTATTATCCTCGTCGTAGCGCTTCGTTTCTAAACGGTTTCCAAATTCGTCATTCCTAAATCTCTTGATGTACACACCGTTAGTATCCCCGTCGCTGGAAATCTCAATCAGATTACCGTTCGTGTCATACTTCATCTCGTACTCAAATACCCCTAAAGAATCACGACACCATAAACCTTCGGTTCTCTTGTGCTTTTGAGAAATTATTCTTCCCTCCTTATCCAATTGATACATATACTCTTCCAGTCCATTTTTATCTAGAACGTCATTGTACTTGTGCGAATAAACATCCCATGTATTAGGAGAAAAAACGTGATACGTCGCATTCAGATAGAAGCTGAAGACACCATCATTATTTCTTATCAAATCGTTGTCTTTATTACAAAACCTCCACCTTTCCCACTTATCGAGTAAAATAAACGCCCACTCAGTCCAGTAATCAATTTCAATTAAGGCTGCGCCAAATCTAGAATCAATTGCCAAATTGCCCCTTTTAAGATACTCAACTTTAACCGGGCGCCCTTTGTGATCGTACACGAAATGGTAGCAATTTATTTGCTGAGCGATAACTGAATCTACCGGATACCTGCCCAGCAGTTCATGTCTGCCGTCTATCGTTGCGTGACGGGAATACTCGTGTCTTTTTCGACCGCTGCATGAAATCAATATAACACACATCGCTGCAACCATACACACAATTTTTGCAACACGTTTCACAACTTCTCCTGTTCATCTGTTTACGTTGACATTAAACTTAGGAAAAGCGGTTTGTCAAGCTGACCCGCATCATCAAAAACATGTCATCGCGACCGACCGTTCGTCTCCAGCGGAGACGCAGGAGGGTGGCGATCTCATATATCTGACGCGCATCGATTGGAGACGCCCTCTGACCGCCCTCAATGCGGATAGGAGGGGATTAACGGATTGAGGTATACCCTCCGGACTGTGCCACATATGAGATTGCCACGGATGCGTGCGGCATCCTCGCAATGACAGTAGTACTTTGGGATTTCATTCGGGGTCCCCGCGCTGAGATGAAATATCAGCGTGGGGTGAAAAAGTGATCCCAGCCGCGCGGCTCTAGGGGTTTCAACTTTCCCTCAATTTCAAGAAACGCCCCTTCGCCCCCCTCCCCCTTCTCGATGCGGCCGATGTGGTGGACGAGGAGACTAACCGATACTACTCCCTATTGCCCATCCGGTCCGTACTTAATAGTAGCGTAGTCCATGTTGGTGCCTGAACCTTTACTGAAACCGGTCACGTAGACGTTGCCTGAGTTGTCTACGGCGATGGAATTGGGTCTATCCCAACCATTCCCCGGAGCGTCATAGCGGGCTACCCATAACTCATTGCCCAAAGAATCGTACTTTACCGTAGCGTAGTCGGAGTTCTTACTTAAAAAACGTTGATTGTAACCGGTCACGTAGACGTTGCCTGAGTTGTCAAGAGCCAGGGAATAGGCTCTATCAAGACTAATAATACCCGGACCGTCGTAGCGGGTTACCCATAACTCATTGCCCAAAGAATCGTACTTGACTGTAGCGTAATCAGAGTTGATGCCTGAGCCTACACTCTCACCAGTCACGTAGACGTTGCTTGAGTTGTCTACGGCGATGGAATTGGCTCTATCCGTCCCATTCCCCGGACCGTCGTAGCGGGCTACCCATAACTCATTGCCTCTAGAATCATACTTAATGGTAGCGTAGTCCATGTTGGTGCCTGAACCTTTACTGCAACCGGTCACGTAGACGTTGCTTGAGTTGTCTACAGCGATGGAATTGGCTCTATCCGTCCCATTCCCCGGACCGTTATAGCGAACCACCCACAACTGCTTTCCTAGAGAATTGTACTTGATAGTGGCATAGTCAGAGGTACTGTCTAAACCTTGACTGGCGCCGGCTACGTAAACATTGCCTGAGTTATCAAGAACCAGGGAATAGGCTCTATCCGTCCCATTCCCCGGACCGTTGTAGCGAACCACCCATAACTCATTGCCTCTAGAATCATACTTAATGGTAGCGTAGTCCATGTTGGTGCCTGAACCTTTACTGCAACCGGTCACGTAGACGTTGCCTGAGTTATCAAGAACCAGGGAATAGGCTCTATCCTTTTCATTCCCCGGACCGTCGTAGCGCGCTACCCATAACTGGTTGCCCAAAGAATCGTACTTTACAGTAGCGTAGTCAAAATCGGTGCCGAGGAGGGCTGAACCTTTGCTGCAACCGGTCACGTAGACGTTGCCTGAGTTATCAAGAGCCAGGGAATAAGCTCTATCCTCTTCATTCACCGGACCGTCGTAGCGGGCTACCCATAACTCATTGCCCAAAGAATCGTACTTTACAGTAGCGTAGTCAATTTTTTTCAAATAAGAAACTAAAGAATCATACTTGACTGTAGCGTAATCAAAATTGATGCCGCCTCTACTCTCACCAGTCACGTAGACGTTGCCTGAGTTGTCTACGGCGATGGAATTGGCTTCATCCCAACCATTTCCCTGACCGTTGTAGCGCGCCACCCATGATGGTCTTTTGTTTTTATGGCCGCACGTGACTACCGCAACGAGCAGCAAACATGCTGCAAAAGTTATTACTCGCTTCATGAATTCCTCCATAATTGCATACAATTTACACCAATTGTACACAAAGGTTTCTGGATGTCAAGTTATTCTGCGAGAGCAGTTAGGGATAAGAATAACACGATATGGTTTATTGATGCAAGTTACTTGAAGTGATCCCAGCCGCGCGGAAGCAAAGGCTTCAACTCGCCATTGATTTCCAGGAACGCACCTTCGCCCCCCTTCTCTATGCGGCCGATACGGTGGATAGGAAGTCCGGCGATACGATCCGGGAGCTCCTTCGACGAGGTAAAGAGAAGCTCGTAGTCCTCTCCCCCGTTGAGTGCCAGCGAATCCCAGTGCCCGCCATGCTGTTCGGCAAAAGCCAGAATCTCCGGGTGGCGCGGTAACCTCTCGTGCTCCACAACGAGCTTGACCTCGCTTGCCTTGGCCAGGCGGCAGGCGTCGGTGGAGAGGCCGTCAGATACGTCCATACACGCCGAGACCTTTTCCTGCAATGCCAGACCCAGGGCGATGCGCGGCTGGGGCCTAAGGTGTCTGGCCTTGGATTCTCCGAACCCTTCCACCCCCTTCCGCAGCGCCTGCTGACCAACCGCTGACATGCCTGGGAATCCGGAGTAGTAGAGCAAATCGCCTGGGCGTGCTCCGCAGCGAAGAAGTGGATTTTCCGATCTGCCCAGGGCCGTAAGGCTCAAAATCAGCCTGTCTGAGGATACCGTATCCCCGCCTGCAATCTCCGCTCCCAGTGGACCGGCCACCTCCTCCATCCCCTGATAGAGACTTTTAAGGTAGCTAAGCTCCAGACGAGGTGGTGCAAAGAGGTTCACCAGCAGGCATAAAGGCTCCGCGCCCATGCCTGCGAGATCGGAAAGCGTAGCACCGGCTGCCTTGAAGCCTATGTCTGAGGCGGAGAAATATCGCCTTGAGAAATGAACGCCCTCCACGTAAGAATCTGACGTAACAACCGTCCCGTCGGCAAGAACCAGGGCATCGTCGCCTATCCTGATCTTTATGCGTGGGTTTCGGGTCTTAAGCCATTCTGGGAGCCGATCGAGAAACCCCTGCTCACCAATATCTTCAAGCCTCGACATCTTTAAGCGTCTCTCGTACAAGCTCGGCGCGTTTGCTGTCGCGCTGCTCAGGCGAAAGTTCTTCGCCGAAGTAAAGCTGCAGGTTTGCGGGTCGAGAGAGGATCATAAGCTTGTTCAGGGTGGCTACGTCAAGGCCTGGCATGGGCAGTCCAAGGCGCAGGGCGGAAAGAAGATTCAAGGTCTCCTCGCTGGTAAGGGCTCTGGCGTACTTCAGGATGCCGAGCGAACGGAACGTCTTGTCCTGGATGTATGGGGCCATGTTGGCCATAAGGTAGCTGCGTGCGTCGCGCTCGTAGCGTATAAGCTGCTCTGCCATGCCAGTTAAGGTCTCAACGATCTCCTCCTCGCTCTGGCCAAGTGTACGCTGGTTGGAGATCTGGAAGAGATGCCCTTTGGTCTCGGTGCCCTCGCCGTACGTACCGCGCACTGAGAGTCCAAGCTGAAGTACGCCGCGCAGTACACGGTCTATCTCCCTGGTTAAGATCACCCCTGGGAGGTGGATGAGTATCGAGGCGCGCATACCGGTGCCTACATTGGTAGGGCATGCGGTAAGAAATCCGTAGCGCTCGCTATAGGCAAACGGCAGCGCCGAGTTCAAACGTTCTTCGATCTCACTCGTTCGCTCGAAGGCCTCTTTAAGGGAGAGCCCTGATGCAAACACCTGAAGCCTGAGATGATCCTCCTCGTTTATCATCAAACTGAAGGTTTCGTCCTGGGTGGCAAAGAAACCCCGCGGCCCCTTGCCCTTCAGAAAATCCGCTGAAACCAGATGACGTTCCAGAAGGAACTGAGCTTCAAGCAGGGGCAGGTCTTCCACATGGATAACACCGCGTCCGTTGGAGATAAGCGTCTCAGTCAACGTTCGATTTATGCTGGAAACCAGCTCCTTCTGTTCCTGGGGAGATGCTTTCGGAAGAAAGGATACGCCGGCTACGTTGCGTGCAAGGCGTATCCGGGAGCTGATAACGATGTCCGCCTGTGGGCCTTTGCCTGAAAGCCAGGCTCCAACCTTACTGGTCTTCAGTCCGCTCTTCATATTTCTTGAGGTCATCTCGTATCCTTGCGGCTTTTTCGTATTCCTCCTGCTGGATCGCCTTGATAAGCTTTTGCCTCAGGCGTTTCTTTTCCATCTCGACAAAAACTGGAGAGGGTTTCTGGTTCTTTGGTGCCTCGCGACCGGTATGCTGGGTGGTGCCCTGAATGCGGGAGACGAGCCTTTCCACATGATTCCCAAACTCCTGGTAGCACTTTTCACACCCGAATCTGCCAAGGCGGCGAAACTCTGCCCAGCTCATCCCGCACGCCGAACAACGCAGCTCCTCGTCCTTGCCCTCACCAAGCTCCTTGAGAAGCTCGCTGAACATCTCTGAAAGCGGCTTCTGCTTGTCTAAAAGATACCCCTTCTTAGCCGCGCACGCCTTGCACAGATGCCTTTCCTTCAAATCGCCGTCCGCGTCAACCTCGGTAATCAAAACCTCGGCTTCGTTCTCGTGGCATTCCTCGCAGAGCATTACATCTTTCCATCTATAAGGTTATAATGTTTACCGGTGAACCTCTTGATTATAGGATTATGCGAGACTATGACAAACGTCACCTTGAGCTTATCGTTAAGGCGAGTAAACATCTCCAT
>JAGMDF010000133.1 GCA_023128825.1 Caldifarciminota bacterium
AACCTGGGATTGACTTGGATAACTCATAATGATCGAACCCCATTTTCGTGATTCAAGGTATAGACTTAAAGTCGCTGGAACCCAATTCGGTCAGCTCTCATTACATAACTTCACTTTTCTGGCAACAATCTATCTTTTCTCCGCCATGCTTACTCACGCGGTTCAGAAGAGGTTCGCCAGTTTGAGCTTCAATTTCTTCTCCTGGCCGTCGCGGTCAACAACGAATGTATACTTGGTACCTGATTCTTCCTTAAGCATCTCGCGGACGGCGATAAGACCGTCAAGGTACCTTACATCGTCACCTAGCAGGCTGTTGAAAAACTCTTTGTTTTAGCTGAATTTTGTGTCCTTTTGAGGTATTGTTGAAGAGTTTATCAATCCTCCATTGAAAGGGTGAAGTGATGCGCGGCACAGACAATAATCAGCAGGCGATGTTCAGTTATATTTCCCTTGAATCCCGGGTTCCTGAGGATCATCCTTTGCGGTCGATTCGTAGGATGGTGGATCAGGTTTTGTCTGATTTGGGTGAGAAGTTCGGTGATATGTATTCCGGCACGGGTCGTCCCTCGATTCCCCCTGAGCGGCTTCTTCGCGCTTTGCTAATTCAGGTTCTGTACACGATACGTAGCGAGCGGATGCTTATCGAGCAGTTAGATTACAATATGCTTTTTCGCTGGTTTGTGGGTTTGTCGATGGATGATGCCGTTTGGGATCATTCCACGTTTACTAAGAACAGAGATCGTTTTTTGCAATCCGATCTTGCCGCCGCTTTTTTCTCACGTGTTTTGCATCAGGCTGAGCGTGCTGGTCTTTTATCGGATGAGCATTTCACAGTTGATGGGACGTTGATAGATGCTTGGGCTTCGATGAAGAGCTTTCGGCCCAGGGACGACGGCAGAAGTTTTTCATCTTCTGGTGGTGGCCACAATTGTTCGGTAGATTTTCATGGTGAAAGGCGCCGCAACGAGACGCATGTATCCACGACGGATCCGGAGGCTCGGTTGTACCGTAAGGGGAAAGGCAAGGAAGCCAGATTGGCATTTATGGGCCACGCCTTGATGGAGAACCGCAACGGTTTGGTGGTTGATACGCGTTTGACGTTGGCTGCCGGGAAGGCCGAGCGGGAGGCGGCTTTGGAGATGGTCTCGGATGTTCCTGGGGGAAGCCGCATAACGGTGGGGGCTGACAAGGGGTACGATACCAGAGACTTTGTTAATGGCCTCAGAGGACTGAGCGCGACGCCCCATGTGGCACAGAATAACACCAGACGCGCCTCGGCTGTCGATAATCGAACTGTCCGCCATGAGGGATACAAGCTCAGCCAACGAGCACGAAAGCGTGTCGAGGAGATATTTGGTTGGATCAAGACGGTGGGTAACCTTGGTAAAGCGCGCCATCGAGGTCGCGAGCGAGTGGCCTGGATGTTTACCTTCACGGCCGCCGCTTATAACTTGGTGCGAATGCGTAATCTTCTGGCGGAGTCGATTCCATGAACCAAGGGAGAAGTATGCCTAAGCAGCCGCAGTCGGCTCTCACCGAGCCCGCGATAGGCAGATCAATCCCTGCCGAGCGCCATCATACAGCTCCGGTACAGATCAACTGAACATGAAATGATAACAATAGAGGATAAAAACTGCCCAAAGAGACCTTTTTCAACAAGCTGCTAGGAGTGTGTCGGGATACCCTGTTTGGATTTTGTACTTGTGCGGTTCAGATTTGAGATGTCAGTAGAATTGGGGGCTTTTTCAGTGGAAAAGTAGTATTCAGTCTGCTTGTACTCTGAGTAAGCCGCTCCCCGGTCGGCTTTTCATGCCATTGTGAGCTTTAAACCACTCCGAAATAGCTTCAATAGATTGTGCGTCAGGCAGATCAGGTCCCACTCGGCATGGACTTTCTCCAGGCCGCGCAAAAGAAACCGTCTGAACCCGCGAGCTTCCTTGATCTGACCAAAGACAGGCTCCACAATCTGTTTCCGTTTGGAGTAGGTACAACGACCCTTGATCGTTCTCAGTTTCCTTGACATCCGTTCCTTGATGGTGGCATCTCCCGGAATCCGCCCTCGTCGAGCAGGAAGCACCGTTTGACTGTGTCTCTCCTTGCCTGTCGCCACGTAGGCATCTATGGTATCGTTCTCCAGAGTGTTGACATTCTCCTCACTGAAATAACCCGAATCAGCGCTTACCTTCTTTGGTTTACTCCCACCGGTGTTCTCCTTCAGCTTCGCCAATACTGGCTTGAGTTGCCGCTTGTCATTGGCCTCCTGGGTGACGTTGGTGGCTACGATCACCTGAGCCTTCTGGTCAACCGCCGCCTGACAGTTGTAACTCTGCTCAAAAGACTTGGTGGAGCCATCCTTCATGATATGCGAGTCAGGATCGGTGAAGTTGCGTTGCGCCTTGACATCCGGCTTGGCCGGTGGATCATGACGCCTGCGGTCCTTGTGCTTCTGGCCACCTCTCTTTCTCTTCTTCTGTGCATCCATGCTCACGTCAGCCGCAGCCTTCTCCTTGGCCTCAGCCTCAAGGGCTCGCATCGCCTCCTTGATCTTTTTCAGACGTGACTCCTTGAACCGCAACTCCTGAGGCAACTCATCGCCACGTTTGCCTTTGCCGTACAAAGCATCTTCTTTAGCATCTACCCGCGCCGCTTCCTGCAGAAGGTGCACCACCTCTTTCTCTAATTCCGCCGCCTTCTTCTCCATACGGCCGTAGCTCATCGCCTTGTGCTTCGACGCGTTAGCACGAATCTTCGTGCCGTCAAGCGCTACATGACCAAGCTTCACTAAACCCGCCTTCTGGCACAGACGAAGCACCTGCACAAATGTCTCCGACAACGCCTTCAGATGACGCTGACGAAACGACGCTATCGTGTCATGATCAGGATGCTGGTCGGCACTCAACACCCGGAAAGGTACTGAGTGGTAAGTCGCCTGTTCGATCTTGCGCGAACTCGGTATACCAACGCAATAACCGTAAAGCAAAAGGCTGACCATCGTGCGTGGATCATACGGGGGTTGGCCGCCCTGAGAGCCGTCATAACCATCATAGATCGCACTTAGGTCAAGATCATTCACCACATCCATGATGAAGTACGCCAGATCATCCTCCGGCAGCCAGTCCCTCATCGACGGCGGCAACAGATACAGCTGATCCGGGTTATACTCTCGAAAGTGTGCTTGCTTGTTCATGGGTGCAGGATAGCCTGCCGCTTTTGCCCGTCAACCATTATTATTACCCTTTTGAAGACAGGTTCTCCGACAAGCTCCTAGAGTGTCTGTGTAGACACTAGTGCCGTGACAACTATTATTTGCTAATTATATATGATGAGCTATATTGGTTTCTCATGGAGGAAACACTATGGCTCGTCCGGTAGAGATCAGGTTACGTCGTCTGCGGCAGCAGGAGCGACGGTTGCTGCAGGAGAAATTGAAGGACAAAAAGCTGTCGGTACGGATTTATGAGCGTTATCGCGTGATTGCTTTAGCCACGCAGGGGCGCTCGGCGCCGGAGATCGCCGATCGGGTGGGGGTTCATTTCACGACGGTGTATGATTGGCTACACCGGTTCAAT
>JAGMDF010000134.1 GCA_023128825.1 Caldifarciminota bacterium
CATCATTTCGCGCCGGATTCTGCCCCGGCCCGGCGGCAGACTTCGGCAAAAAGGAGCAAAGCGGTTCCACCCGAGATGGAAGCGCTTATCAAAAGCACCCCAAAAAACGACCAGAAAAGTGCGTTGTCGAGAACGATCAGAACAACACCTGCAGCAATCATCGCGCCGAGTGGAAGGAAAAGCCACAGGCTCCGTCTCCGGGCTCGCGCCAACCCGGTGGCGTCAAGATACGAGAAGAGCTCGTCAAAAATCTTGCCCGCACGCAGAAGTATCCAGATAACCAGGAGCATAAGGGTCGTGATCCACAAGAGCCCGGTCATCACCAGGAGCGCGATTATCGGCCACTTCATGATCCAAGGATAGGGGATGTCAACCGGATGTCAACCGCAACGTGCGCCCCGGAAATTGCGGCAGGGCTACCGTATCTACTTGAGCTTTTCATTCAGATAACGTTCTATTATCTCATCCTGCTCAGAGGTAGTCTCGCATTTACTGGCCTTCCCAAACATCTTGCGTGAATTCTCATAATCATCAAGCTTGTAGTAAACTATCCCCAGATTCATAAGGGTCATAACGTCATCAGGATACAGTTTCAGAGCTTTAAGCATGTACTCTTCGGCCTTTTCGTACTCCCCTTTTTGCAAAAAGCACGTGCCTATGTTGGAGACAAACTTTAGCTTATACCAGGAATCTATGGGGTCAACATGCTTGAACCCGGCTTCGTAGAACTCAACGGCATCATCCCAATGCCCAATCTCATAATAGATATTGCCAATCTCAAGCAATCTGCGGTAATCGTCCCACCGGTTCCTCAAGAGACCGCCTGCCAGCTCATCAAAGCCCTCGTTATTCCCTCCCAGGTAACAAACCCGGGCGCGGAGATAGTTGTAGAGATTTTCCAGTTCCGCAGGCGGTTCAATGGCGTTAAGAAACGCGGAGGGATCGATGGTGTTTTCGTATCCAAGGTAGAATTCCGCCAACTCAAGGTAGTTCTTAGGGTTCTTCTTGAGCGAATCTATAATCTCCGAACGCAGATCATAATCCGTTATACCTGGAGCAGAAAGCATGTAAACCTGCTCATTGGCATAATTGGTCACAATTACCTCTTCGCTTATAATATTGACCAAACTCTGGTAAGCCTTATCCGGAACCGAAGGACACCTCTGCATACATTCAATAAGCACCCGGACAGCACTATCCTTCTTCTCCATCCTCCAGTAAGCACCAGCCAAATTGACATAGGCAGGGGCATAGTCAGGCTTAAGCTCGATTGCCTTTTCTGCGTTCGCCGCGCCATCCTCAAACCTGCCCTCTGCAATATCCACCATGGCCAGGTAGTTTAGCGGATACGGGTTCTTCCCATCCAGTTTTATAGACTTCTCAAAGTAGTAACGAGGGGTTTCAGACGAGCTGCCTGAATACATGCCTGCGAGAACCCCCCTGATAAAATAGATCTGGGAGTTGTCCTTATTGGTTTTCTCCTGAATGTCAAGTATATCCGCCAGTTTGGAGATCTCTACTGCACACTTTGAATACTGGTGCTGCATCAAAGATTCCTTATAATAATCCCCCATGTTTTGATAACAAACTGCTGCCAAGACGTAGTAGGGGGGTATCTTCGCACCTAACTCTGTTCCAACCGTAGCCGCCGCCGAGTAGTTGCCCTTCAGACAAAGGCGCCAGAACGAAGTTTCCTTTTCGCTTCCCGAAGCCTTTGAGACGCAAAATAATGCGAACAAACACGTAATCAGGGGGAAGGATACAAGCCTGGTTCTATTCAAAAACCGATTGATTTTCATCGTATTCCTCCTTAGTCTACTGTCCCTGACGTTTTGCATTTTTTAGTATCTTTCGGATAGGCCTCAGGCGTCTGCGAGAAACACGACCCTCTGCAAGGACGGCAACTATCGCAGAAAGGGTATCAAAAAAGGCCATCTTCTGCTCGTCCGGTATCCGACGCATGATGCGACGCATCCCTGCTTTGGTAGCACGGAGCACACGCTCGGCCAGCTCTCGGCCCGTATGGGAAAGCTTTACTATTACAACCCTCCTGTCCTTCTCGGAACGTTGTCTTTCTACCAATCCGGAGCGTAGTAGCCTGTCAATCATCGCGGTCATGTTGCCTGAGGACGTTCCCATCTGTCGCGCCAGCTCACCCATACCAAAGTTCTCCTTGCGGGCCAGGAGCGAAAGAACAAAGAACTGGTTAAGTGTGATGTTTAACCCTGCCGGGCCACGCGGGTCAAGCACACGGAAGCTGCGCACCAGCGCGGGCGTCATGTCGTCCAGATGGGCAAGAAGTTTTCGGTCAAGCTCGCGGCTCATGATTTCCTAAAGATAACCAGAGGGGACAGAATGTCAACCCGTAACACACCCCGTAACCCCGTAACACACCCCGTAACACACCGTAACACCCCGTACCCCTTCTTCTTTTGCTCTCCGGGCAGAAGATCACAGGGAGTGAGGATTTATTCCGTATGGCGTGTTACTGGTGTTACGGGGTTACGGGGTTACGGGGTTACGGGTTGACACAGGCCTTATTTGCAATAGAATTAGCGCAGTATGGCTGAAAAGAATAAAGTCCTGGCCGCAATCGGGTATATCCCGCCGCTGTTTTGGATTCCCTTATTCCTTGCTGGTGAGGACGAGCTGTCCAAGTACCACGGTCGCCAGGCGCTTGTGGTCTTCGCAGCAGCTGCGTTGACCGTGCTTGCATTCCGGATATTGCAATTAATCCTGGGATGGATTAAACCCATCGGAACTGCGTTCTGGGTAGTAGAGGGATTCCTTTATCTGGTTTATATAGCTATCTCGATTGTAGCTGCAATCAGAGCGGCAAACGGCAAGCGCTGGCGTATCCCTATCCTTGGCGTTTACTCCGACCGGCTGAACATCTAAGGCCTCCGAGACTAACTTGTAAAGCTGACACAGACAGCTTAGAGTTTCTGTAGGGACGACGCAGGGCCTTGCTCCTTGAGATGTTGTACATCTCATAG
>JAGMDF010000135.1 GCA_023128825.1 Caldifarciminota bacterium
TACACCCAGTTCGGCGACGGCACCAGCGATGCCTCCACTACCTACCTCCCCTATGACATTGGGCACGCCGAGGGCGAACAGAAGGAGACGCTGGATAAGGTAACCTACGACTTCGGGATCGGGTTCAAGATAACCGAGAACCTCCAGATTGACCTGATGGGCTTTTCCGACCTATTGGATATGGGCAACTGGCGTCTCTCTGCTGTATTCAAGTTCTAAAGGCGATTTTTGCGAGCGGCGGTTTTACCGCTGCTCGCTTCATCTTAAAGGATTAAAGGAGAAGCGTTGATCAAAAGAGCAGCATTCCTCTTATGCCTGGCTGTTCCGTTACTCGCAATAGATTGGGCTAACCCCGCCTCGATGGATCCTACGAGTGTGGAGCCTGCCGATGTCTTCACCGCCAATCCAGACAGCCTGCACATGCTTGCCCGTGAGGCTTACAATAAGAAAAACTACATGGAGGCTGCCCGATACTACCTCGCGGTGGCCCATTACCAGCCGGATAACGTGACCGCGATCTACAACCTGGCCTGCTGCTACGGATTAGTGGGTGATGAAAAGCGTGCGGTCGCATTCCTTAATGCCGCATGGGAACGAGGCTTCAGTGATCTTGAACATATCCGCAAGGACCCCGACTTCAAAAAGGTTCGCAAAGCCGAGGCCTTCAAGGAACTGGTTGCCAGATTCGAGGAGGAGACAAAGGAGGAAGTGGAGGCCGGCATAGAATCCTTCTCATTCCGTACCCAAACGATCCAGCTTGCAAGCCTTATCTATCCCGCCGATTATGACTCCACTCGCTCCTACCCACTTCTTGTATTCCTTCACGGTCGGGGAGGATCGGCTCAAAACTCCCTGCATCTATTTGCCGACGTGGAGGGGCTTGAGCAAAGTGAGGAGATCGCAGCAAAGCTTTCTTCTTACTTTATCTGCGTTCCTGACGCCCCTTATCCACTGGACATAGGGGTAGAGGTAGGCCACAGCTGGGTGATTGAGGCGGCGCCTGACGGTGAAACGAGGCGCCTTTCTTTTGAGCGCTCGGCAGACCTCGTCATGGATATGCTGGATGAACTGCTTGCCCGTTATCCAATCGATACCACAAAGGTCTATCTCTTGGGGTTCTCCCAGGGCGCGGGGTTGACCTATATGGCTGGGCTTGCGCATCCAGATCGCTTCGCCGGCATCGCCTCCTTCGGAGGGTGGCTCGATGATAAGCTGACCGACGAGGTGCTTGAGCAGGCCGAAGACCTGCAGGTATTTATTGCTCATGGAACCAAGGACCGATCGGTTCCTTACAAGTTAGGCAAGAAAGCCTACAAGCGGTTGGAGAAGCACGGCTACGACGTTACCCTGGAGGATTTTGAGGGTGGTCACTTCATCCATCCTGAAAAATTCCTTGCCATGCTCGAATGGATGGAGGGGGAATAAAACTAATCCTTCGCGTTTACTTGGTGCTCGGGGTAACCCTCTTATCTTTTTGTGATCAAGAACCTAGGTTTACCTCTCCGCATCCATACGAACACGGGATGAACCTGCCATCCTGGCGGATAGATGGCTATGAAGCAGATGAGCTTGATGAATCTCTTGCCGACCTCGCAGATTGCGGCGGAGACTGGGTTGCACTGGTTCCAACGTGGTATCAGGAGGGCGTCAACTCCACCGATATCCATCGCACCCAACGCACGGTCTCCGACTCCAGTCTTATTCGAGCAATCCGGATAGCTCGCAGGTATGAGTTTCACCTGATGCTTAAGCCCCACCTTGACGTTGAGACGGGAGAATGGAGGGGAAAGATCAAGCCCTCTGACATCGATGCCTGGTTTGAATCTTATCGCGAGATGATCCTGCACTACGCCGATATCTGTGAGGAATACGGCATAGAGAGGCTTTGCGTCGGTACTGAGCTTAACTCCCTTTCTCGTGAACCCCAGTGGAGAGAACTAATTGAGTCTATACGTAGCCGCTACCCAGGAGAGCT
>JAGMDF010000136.1 GCA_023128825.1 Caldifarciminota bacterium
TCCCAAAGCAGGCGCGTTGAACCGGACTACGCTACTCCCCGTCCGTAACACACACCTGTTACATCAAACAGGGTGTGACATCCAATTATAATCTCTGGTTTCAGGGAGTCAACCGTAGGGACAAGGCATCCTCGTGATAGTACACTCACATGGTGGTACAGTTGAGTTTAAGATAAGTAGTGCGAACCTTTAGGTTTGCTGCAGGTCACATATGGAGTGTAATGACCGTGTCATTGCGGCGAGCGTCGGTTGTCGCTTTCCAAAATCAGATATCTTCACCGACTACGGGATTTTGGAGGACATCCCCGATCTTTTGTCCGAAGGACAAAAGGAGGGTTAAGGGCACGGCATACCCTATGAGATGCTAAGCATCTCAAGGGGCACACTGTGCCGTGCCCCTACAATAATCTTCAACGGCTTTTCAAATACTCGGCCAGCTTCCGAATCGCCTTGGCCCGGTGGCTGATTCGATTCTTGATCACGAGCCCCAGCTCCGCGTTGCTCTGCGAGAAACCTCTAGGTATAAATATCGGATCGTAGCCGAACCCCTCGGTCCCCCTTGGCTCGAACCCGACCCAGCCCTCAAGCACACCCTCAAACGTCTTTACCTCCTCCCCATCAATCAATGCGATGGTAGCCCTGAACCGGGCCGTTCTCTCGTAGAGGGGAACATCCTCAAGCTCCTTCAAAAGCATCCTGCACTTTTCAGGATGCGACGTATCTTCCCCGCCGTACCTTGCCGATAGCGGCCCGGGCTTTCCTCCCAGAACGTCCACCTCCAATCCTGAATCCTCACCGCAGATCATTCCATCGAACCGATCCTGGTAGGCTTTGGCTTTGGCAAGTGCATTTTTTGCGTAGTTTGTGCCTTCTTTAATTTCTTTTGGGGAAAGAGAAAGCTCGGTGGGACTCACTATCTCAACAATCCCACCGAGTACTTTCTTGAACTCTCGCAGCTTGCCCTTATTAGACGTTGCAACGAGCAGCTTATTGGGCATTGACCTCCGTCTGGACGATCCAGGCGTCGCCGTAGCCGAGGTTCTTTGCCTTCTCACGCAGTATCTCGGCGTCGGAGCGGTTCTTGTAGTCGCCTATACGTACCTTGTAGTAGGGGGCGTCGTATTCGACGTAGACCCGCTCGGTGAACTTGAAACGCGCTTCGCTGGCCACCTTGTTGGCGCCTTCGTTGGTGCTTGAGGCAAAGATCTGTACCCGGTAGCCGGGTACTGTAGCTGTACTCGGGGTAATCCCCTTAGTCGTGTCCCCGGGCTGCTCCATCTCATACAGGGAGTAGTCCTGGCCGGGAGAGACCACCTTCGTGGTTTTGCGCGGAGTACAGCCCACAAATCCCAACCCTAACACAACGGCCACCAGAGTCACTGCAATCAAACGCTTCATCTTTGCTCCTCCTAGGGTTTCACCGGAGTCCGCCGTGCAAGGAGTTTCTTGACATCGGCGGCCCGATCCTTTGCACATACGAGTACTGTATCTTTTGTTTTTACAATCACAAGATCGCGCACACCCAGAAGAGCGATCTCGCCCTCGGGGGCGACCGCGATACATCCTTTGCTTTCCAATACTATAAGTTTACCAATCCTAGTGTTTTTGTCAAGTCCTTGATGCAGGTGACGTTCCAGAGCGCTCCACGAACCGACGTCGTCCCAGCAGAATTTTGCAGGCAAAACAGCTACGTTGGAGGCC
>JAGMDF010000137.1 GCA_023128825.1 Caldifarciminota bacterium
CGCCGCCGTCAAAGGCGTCTGAGAAGGTGTATTGAGCATTAACGATCCCTGAGGCAGTGGTATTTTTCAAATCCAATATCTCACCGGTCTCCGGATCGGTGCGCAAATTTGACCTGGTAAGCGTTTCGTTGTAGTTAAGGGTTCCGGTCAAGCTCAGGTCGTTCTTGAACTTGAGATGTTTAAGGAACGGAAGTTTGAAACCTGAGGGTTTGTTAAAGGTATATCCCACCGAAACCAGGCCTCCCCTGGTGATCTTTTCAGTACTGATGTTCTGTCCACCGTAGGTATTGTTGTTCTTTGCTATACCGTAGTTGATCGAAAAATTGGTGTTCACCTTTGGCTTCCAGGAGGTAGTCCACGAGATAAGCGGGGAGAAGTTAAGCTGAGTTGATGTCTCGTAGGTGTCCTTCACCTGGACAGAGTAGTCTCTGTATATGGTGTCAGGATACTCCTCTGTAGGCAAAATGGTGTCCACGCCGAGAGAATCGTAGATCTCGCCTTTCTGGGCGAGAATGTGAGAAACACTCATGCGCAACTGAGAGGAGTTGGCCAATTTCTTTAAAAGATCACCTATCTTGTTGTAGGAAAGCGAAACCGAAGGCAAGGTCCAGGATGATTTGTAAGCGAGTCTTCCTGAATACTGGATATTCTCCGAATAGTCATACCCTACGTTTCCGCTTGCAACCACCCCAAACAAGGACAGGCCGGAGTTTATCTTATAGGACTGGGTCCACCCCCTGTCTGCTTTAGGCTGGGTATGAGTATTCGCGGTATCCGCTGAATCGCTGACAATAACGTCGCTTAAACCAATGATATAATCCCACTCCTTTGCCCAGTCGAAATCGCCTGTATACCATCCATAACCGGAGGAGCGGCTAAAGGTCGCGTCTGCACTCAGAGGCATCAAGATTTTGGTAACCTTGCCTATGGTCTCCAGTCGGGTCAAGCGATCCTCGTACAACCTCTCCTCCGGAGAGAGTTTCTTCTCCGGCTCCTTGCCCTCCTTGCCGGAGCCGTCCAGAGAGTCGGAAGGCAAGCTGTCCATTGACAGGCTATCCATAAGTAAGCTATCAGGAGATAGTGTGTCCCCAAACAAGGTATCTGCAGATAAGCTGTCGGGCGGAAGGGTATCAGGTGGCAGGGAATCCATCTGGATTCCTTCTTCTTCGATTTCTTCCCCGGTCTCTTCTATCTCTTCCAAAGAATCGCGGGCCGATTCTCTTAGCTGCTGTCTTACCTCACCTAAACTCCTCTCAACCGTGCTCTTGGCATCGGCAATAAGCCCGTTGGGATCGAAGCCTCCCCACGCCAATCTCATGGTTCCGTTGTTGTTGAGGTTTCGCACGTGCTCATCCTCGTTGCCTGCGTTCACGTACTGTTCATGAACCCCCTGGGAGCGATTCTCGGTAAACGAACTCGATACCGAAACCGAGGGCCTGCCGAAAGACTTGAGGTTTATATTCTTAATACCGCTTGTAAGTGATGTGGTACGTACGGTGTACTCGGAACCAACAAGATCATCCAACCGAATATCCGGCTTGATTGAATCGCCTTTAAGAGACCTCGCCTCAGAGTAGTTGGCTGTAATGGGAAGATATTTGATCGGCGAATAGGAGCTCCTTGCGCTCCAACTCATGGACGAATTGTTTGACTTGGTTGGATACCATCTCGCCGTATCATCCACGGTGCTGCGATACTCAGAAGATGAATTGACCTTGTCGAAGTTTGCCGAGATGTTAATGGCCTCCGGAAAGTAGCGAATCTTTTCCTTCTCGAAGAGGGTGAAGTAAAGGTCCGGCGCAACCGAGTAGGCAGCTTCATAGTTCTGGGTAAAGGACGTATCTTTCCCAAGTCCGGCGTTGGTGTTCGAAGCACTTGCCCTGTAGTTTGCCGAGGCCCTGATTGCATCGAGGGTATACTTCATGAGTCTGGAGCGGGATTGTGGGTGCGAAGATGAGAAGGAAAGTGTTTTGACGTCGCTGCGCTCCCCCCGAACCTCAAGCTCCTCCCCCTCAAGCAGACAGTCGGTGATCTCTGCGGAGTAGCGCGGCAGGGAGCGCGTCAGGGAATAACCAAAGTTGAGGGGTAACTTGAAGCCCAGACGGTCAAGACCGAACTTCTCGACGTTTACGTTCCCGCTTACGCCCGCCCTGTGGGTTTCTCCTCTCGTGCGCGGACCCTGCGGACTTATAAAGTCAACAAACTTACCGTCGTCGCGGCTGTAGTTGGCTGAAACCCGGCCCACATCCGCCAAAACCAGACCGCTGTTCGCTGAAAGCTTCGTGCCTACCTCATGGTAGGGTTCCTCAAGTCGTATGTCGTTGAACCATACCTCGCCCGTAATCGCCCCGCCTCCTGTGTCGTTGACCAGCCCCAACTCGAAGTACTTGATCTGTGCAAAGGATGGAACGCCGCGGACGCGAAGCCGAGGGTCGTCCTCAGAGGTAACCCCTAACTTCAGCGAATCACGATAGCGAAGGCTGTCGTAGAAATCAACCTTCAGTTTTGCAAGGTCCTCAAGCTCAAAGGTAAACTCACGCCACTTGGCATCTTGCGCATTAGGAGGCATCTGGCCCTCGGAGATGCGGCTGCGAACCTCGTAGTAGCTCATGGAATCAGTACCCATGCGCAGGTAGAAGCCAGGATCGTTCGCATCGTTATGCACGTAAAGCTTGATCCTCTGGTAGCCTCGAAAATCCTCTGTGGTGTAATCCCAGCGAGATGCCTTCGCACCGTGCGAAGGGGCAATGTTCTCATACCTTACCCGGAGGGAGTTGTCTTCCTCGGTCTCTCCGGTGGATGTCTTGCCAAGCTTAAAAGGTGTGGTGTAGCCGGCATCCCGGGAACCGATGACACCTATGAATACCCGTTCAGTTAAAGTATCAACCTCGGTGGAATCAAGAGTGAACACCTTCGCGTCTTTCCACTTGTTGCCCGCGAAGTCCCAGGAATACAAGAGTATATCGACATCATCATCCATCCCGTCAAACCAGATCCTGAACATCGAGATCGCAGACTTGTCCGGCGAGCCGGACGTATCATGGAAGAACGTATCACACAGAGGCACACTTACCTTAATCCAACCCCTCTCCCCCAGGTCGTCAACGTACTTGGAAAAGAACTCGGTATCCCTAAGATCAAGGGTAAATGAATAGTAGTCGTTGTCGGTGTTGTTCCATCTATCGCGGAGCAGATCCTCTGAATCCAGTCGGCCGTTGCGTTCGGTTCCGTTCGGATTCGAACCCGAGCTGTAGTCGTCGTTGCGATCGTCTTCGGGGACCCCGAGCGAATCCACGCCTGCGACCCCATCCAGACCCGTATCCTCATTATTGCTGTACTCGTTGTTGTCGTCCTTGTCTTCCTTGTCCGGTTCGCCTATCCCTACCAAAACTGTGTCGGCGTTCCATCTCAGCTGGTCCTCATTCATCTCGGAACCGAATTCAAAGTGTATCCTGCCGCCGGCGTTTCCGGTCTTCAGAATCAACTCGAGGTTCTCGGCCTCTGTTATATCCAAGGCCAACCGTCCGTAGGTTGAACCTATTATGCCTGTCCAGTAAGAGGTATCTTCAGGATTCCAGGTAATCTTAAAAGCTTTGCCCTGCTGAGGTACCTGGCCGATCGGGGTCTCTTCCGCGTATAGTTCTTTCATCACGTCCGGTATATCCTGCAGAATCCATTTGGGACGCCTGCGTGAGTAGGAAGCCGTATCGAGCGGCAGCTTCGTCTCCTCATCAAGAGGCAGGCTGGTCGTATACCAATCGGCAGGGGTACTCAGCCCTACGGAATGAGTCTCTCTTGTGCTCTCGAAGTCGTCAAGCCACACGGATCCCGACTTATGCGTATTAGGGTTGGGCATGGATATCGCTGAGTTGACGTTCAGATTAAACTGTGAAGGTGCCTCAGTGGAAACCAACGGTAACCGATCAATCCAGCGGGTAAGGAACCCCAGCCTGCGCTCAACGGCAAGGTCAAGCTCTCCTATGGTGCGGGAGAAGGGCTCAAGACCAAGAACAGGTCTGCCTTCAAACGAGTAGCCTACATTACGGAAAAGGAAGCTTCCTCCCAACTTGACCCCTTCTGCAAGTTCACTTTCAGCCCGCAGGCCCAGAAGGGTCTTGCGGTCAAGTGAAAGGATCTCCCTGGCCTCATAGGTTATCCTGAGTTCATCGGTCTTCTGGATCGCCTTAAGAATAGTGACTGTACCTGTGGTGTAGTCAACATTATACAATGTGGAATCGAGCTTCTCGCCGTTAACCCAGACCTCTACGCTGTTCTTCTCTATAAAAGGATCAAGTGTATAGCTTTGGACAAGCGACTCGTATTCATACGCTATCTTGTAGACACCGCCGTGCTCGGGGCCCAGGTTTCTCGTCCAATATATCTCGTGAACGGTATCCGAGCCGAGCGCAGGACTGGTAAATGGGTAAAGTGTATCGAAGATCAACTCCCCCAGTCGCCGCTCGTCAGGGGTAAGCTCGTGTATGTTTGTGCTGTTATCCTCGGTAAGACCAAGCAGATGGGAGTAGCGGTTTCCGTTACCGTCCCTCGGAACCCATACGCCGTGATCCAGATGGTAAACCTCAACCTTGATCTTACCGACCCCCAGCTTCCCGGGAAGATCGTAGTGATTGCGGAGCATGTTCGTCCAGCACTGGCTGGTGGTGTTAGGCTTCTTCGGCCATACCAGCAAAAGATTTGCTACAACAGAGTCGGTATCCGGAATGGTATCCATTCGACCGTAGGTAGCCCCTGAAGAGTTCTCGCAAGCCACTGCAAGCACGCCGTTGGATGAAACGTCTTTCTTCTTAAGCTCGATAACCCAGCCTTCCTTGTAAGAACGCAGCTCATAATCAACGCCGCCGATAAGCAGATAGAAATTTTCACAGGATTGTCGTTCTTCCTTGACAGTCATATCGTTGGGATACAGCCATGCCGAACCTTTCCAACTCTCCTTCTTCGTGCCGTCAGGGTTTACAGGTACCCCTCCGGGGCCCTCATCAAGATACACCAGGAAGTTTTTGTTATCTATACCTGTCTGGTTCACTGTATCGCGCAGCCCCTGGTGGAAGACATAGAAGTAGCGGCGCTGGCGGTAGTTGCGGTCCATGATCTCGCCCTGCTGGGATTCGGATTGGCCGGTGAACTCCTTGGTGCCCGACCTGGTCTGCTCCTGGGAAGCCACCGCATAAAGATCAACCGGGCCGAGTTTCGCCTGGGTGTTGATACCGAAAAGCCCCTGATGAGCCGGAAGTGACTGGTGGGAAGGAAGGTTCAAGGCAACATCACCCGCTTCTATCTTTTTTATGATTTCGTCCTCGTCACCGGTGTAGGCAATACGAACCTTGTTCTTACTGGTAAGTTCGCTTTCTCCTGAGGTATGATCCATCACCACCTCGGTCTTCCGCGCGATCACTCCCTTCACGGAAACGTCAAGCTCCTGCTTCAACTCGATCCCGGATAGGAAGTTGGTTTTATTCTCCTCTTCTTCGAAGAGATACTGCTCCTTGTAGAAGGCGGCGGACGACCCCATACTGATTCTGTCCTGCCCGCTTATCTTAACGTCGGTTCGCTCCTTCCCCATCTGGATTTTTATATCCGGTATAATCCCTTCGACCCCTCCGGCTTCACTTTCGGCGGACCGCTCGCGAAGACGTTCCTTGAATTGCTCAAACGAGAGACCTCGCTCCATAGATACAAGATACCCCTCAAGGGTCTGGACCGCCGCCACCCCCAAATACACCGAGTCCACCCACTCCTCGTAGTAAACCAGACCCGCCTCATAATCCACCACCGGACGAATCTCCAGCCCGTAGCCGGATTCACGAATCTCATCGGTCTGGACGATAATGAGGAAAGCCAAAAGTAGACTCATCATGTCCGCCACACCTTGCGAACCGCGCGAGCCAGCGCCTCGGCGTTTACGCCACATTCTGCAAGCAACCTGTCCTGTGGACCGTGCTCAATGAAGCGATCCGGCAACCCGATGCGTGCCACAGGGATGTCTACATTGTGGTCCTGTAACCACTCGAGAACCGCCGAGCCGAAACCGCCTGCAAGGGCGTTTTCCTCAACGGAAACCACAGCACGGTGACTCTTGACGATCTTTCCAAGGAGTTCTTCGTCCAATGGTTTTACGAACCTTGCGTTAACAAGCGTAGGACGTCTTCTTCCAAGCAAATCAAGAGCCTTTCTAGCCATCTCGACCCCTGTGCCCGTAGCAAGTATGGCTACCCTGGAACCCTGAAGGAGCGTTTCCCAGGAACCCACAGCTATCTTACGCGGCTTCGCAGGAATCTTTACACCAACAACGCTCGAGCGGGGATAGCGGATAGCAAATGGTCCTTCCTCGTAGCAAAGGGCGGTATATAAAAGGTCACGCAGCTCGGCCTCATCCTTTGGGGCGGCAACGACCATGTTGGGAATCATACGCAGGTACGAGAGATCAAATACCCCATGATGGGTAGGGCCGTCCGCTCCGACTACACCGCCGCGATCCACGGCCAACACAACCGGAAGCTTTTGTAAAGCCACGTCGTGCAAGACCTGATCGAAAGCCCGCTGAAGGAAGGTGGAGTAGACAACATAGACAGGTTTCATACCCCGCAGGGTCAAACCGGCGGCGAACGTAGCGCAGTGTTCCTCTGAGATTCCAAAGTCGAAGAAGCGATCAGGAAACCGCTCGCGGAATGAAGTAAGCCCGGTCCCCAGAGTCATGCCTGCAGTAATTGCAACGATGCGCGGGTCTTTCCGTGCAAACTCGACAAGGGTGGAGCCGAAGAATTCGGAATAGCTCTGAGTCTTGCTTGAGGCAACCCTGCATGATGCAAGATCAAAAGGTCCTGTTCCGTGGAACAACTCCGGATTATCAATAGCTCCCTTGAATCCGTGCCCCTTCTGGGTCCCCACATGCAGAAGAACCGGCCCTGGAATCTCTTTAAGACGTCTGAAGTAGAATATAAGCTCCCTCAGGTCATGACCATCAACAGGGCCAAAGTAGTGGAAACCGAAGTTCTCGAAGAATGCACCAAGTGTCCAAATACCTTTAATCCCTCTCTCTATCCGCTGCGCCCAACCCCGCATGTAATCACCATACTTGCGGAAGAAGCGTCCAAAAAGCTCCCATACCCTGGCGCGAAGTCTCTGGTAAAACTTCGTTGCGGTCAGACGGCTGAGGTAGTTAGAGATAGCACCGGTGCTGTGCGCTATAGACATCGTGTTGTCGTTCAAAACAACCATTATATTGGTCTGAGAATCCCCCAGGTGATTAAGCCCTTCAAGGGCCATACCGGAGACTATGGCGCCGTCACCGACTACAGCAACCACCTTGAAATCCTCGCCCCTCATATTACGAGCCTTTGCCAACCCGAACGCGGCTGAGATCGAGGTTCCCGCGTGACCGGTATTGAATACGTCGTAGACGCTCTCCTCACGTTTGGGAAAACCGCTTATTCCTCGGTACTGTCTTAGGGTATCGAATCGATCGCGCCTGCCGGTTAAAAGCTTGTGGGTGTAGCAC
The DNA here is from genome assembly GCA_023128825.1 of Caldifarciminota bacterium. Lineage (GTDB taxonomy): Bacteria > Hydrothermota > Tepidihabitantia > B3-TA06 > B3-TA06 > B3-TA06. Next base: position 7,517 of record JAGMDF010000137.1, read on the forward strand.
TGATGGCCAACGTCCCAGATGATCTTATCACGAGGGGCATCGAAGACGTAATGCAGGGCGATGGTCAGTTCTACCGCTCCCAGATTGGGAGCTACGTGTCCCCCATTGCGGCTGGTTACCTCAAGTATCCGCGTGCGTACTTCCCGGGCCAATTGATTGAGTTCTTTAAGGCTAAGCCGCTTAAGGTCGGCGGGTGAATCTATTCTACCCAGAATACTCATCTGCGCCTGTCTATAAGATAATCGGTGAGATCTACGAGTCGAGACCACGCAGAACCCAATTCGGCAAAGATGCGTCTTGCGCGGCGTGCATAACCTTCTGCGATGTGCTGTGAGCGTTGAAGCCCGTAAAGCGCCGGGTAAGTGAGCTTGCCTTCAGCCTCATCCTTGCCAGTGGTCTTACCCAGCTCCTCGCGGGAACCCGTAACGTCCAGGATATCATCGCGAATCTGGAATCCCATCCCGGCAAAAACACCTGCCCGGCCAAGTAAACCAAGAACCTCTTCAGAGGCTCCTGCCAGCAAAGCACCGACCCACATTGAAAAGGATATAAAAAGCGCGGTCTTGCGAAGATGGACATGACGCAGGAACTTCGGGTCAACCTCCACACCATAGAGATCATCCACCTGCCCCCTGGTAACACCCCCGGCCCCCAGGATGCGGCTGAACTCGGCTAAAGCACGTCTTACAAGCTCCGCAGGAGCGGTAGATTGTGCCACCAACCCCAATCCGTCAATCATCAAGGCGTCGCCTGCCAGAATCGCTAATCCTTCGCCAAACACCTTGTGATTCGAAGGCTTGCCCCTGCGGAAATCGTCGTCGTCCATCGAGGGCAAATCGTCGTGGATCAGGGTAAAGGTGTGGACATACTCTAAGGCACATGCAGCGGGGAGAATCTCATCCGCCTCCTTGCCTCCGGCTGCCTCATAAGCCAGGATTGCAAAAATCGGCCTTAAGCGCTTTCCCGGGGCAAACAGGCTGTAGCGCATCGCTTGCGTAAGTACATGCCCATCATCCGGAAGATACCGCTCAAGCGCCGCTTCGATAACCCCACGCTTTCCCTCCATTAGGCCGACTAAATCCATCCTGCCCCCTCAGCCCTCACCTTGGATATAAAGATAGAATCATACATCTACAAGCAACGCTCTATAGAAGCCTCCTTTCTGCCGCGGCGGTTACGTTTGCAAGAAGCATCGCCACGGTCATAGGCCCGACCCCGCCTGGGACCGGTGTTATAGCATTAACTATATCCGAAACTCGCTGGAAGTCAACATCCCCTACCATCTTCCATCCCTGGGGGGTCTCGATCCCGTTGATACCCGCATCTATAACTACCTGATCTTTTCCGACGTATTCAGGCCCGACAAAGTTGGCTTTCCCGATAGCCGCAACGAGGATGTCAGCATCCTTTGCATAACGAACCAGGTCGCCGGAGCGAGAGTGGCAGACGGTAACGGTGGCGTTGCCCATTTTTTCTTTTCTGAGAAGGATCTGAGCCAGGGGCCAGCCTACCGCCTTGCCCCGGCCAAGGATAACCACGTGCTTGCCTGTAAGTGAAATCTCGTATGCCTCAAGAAGGGAAACGATACCCGCGGGTGTGGCTGGCAGGAACTCGGCCTTGCCGAACGCTAATCTGCCGCGGTTTATTGGATTCAGGCAATCAACGTCCTTTGAGGACTCAATCGCACCGAGTACTCGCTCCTCGTTGATTGCTTCAGGCAGGGGCAAGGTAACGAGTATCCCGTGGATGTTGCTGTCCTCGTTAAGATTGAACAGCTGATCCAGCAGGACATCCTCGGAGGTATCCTGGGTAAGATCGATGGTTCGAGTTATAATCCCAACCTTGCTGCATGCGCGCTCCTGGGAACGCTGGTAGGAAAGAGAGGCCTGGTCCGCGCCGACCGAAAGGAACGCAAGCTGCGGGGTTACGCCTTTAGCGGTAAGCTCCTCTATCCGGGTCTTGAGAAGCTCGCGCTTTTCGGCGGCCACCTTCTTCCCGTCGAGTATCATTGACATAGTTTATTGTAGCGGCGAGGCTTGGCTTGTCAAGCCGCAATAATACTTAAATTCCCCACTCCTCTCAAGATAAATCGCTCTCTGAGGCTAATATTAATCGATCATTCTACGATGTATATAAGCCTGGTGTCCAAAGTAACCCCTCCGAACAACCCGTAACCGGATGAAAGGTTGCTTTTTCCAGGATTGGAGGAGTAGGTATACCGGTCGTATTCCGGGGTTATAGCCACTACTATCAACTCGTACTCTTTGCCGAAAGACCAAGGCCAAACGTTGCGTTCAGCAAAAAACGCATAAGAGGTATCTCCGGTAAACGAAGGGAAATACATCCCTTCCGAGACAAGGCCGAAATATGGCTCGCAATAGATTACATATTTGCTGACGTTGTTACAGGAATTCCACGAGATACGGTGGGAATCTCGAAGCTCTGCGGAGATGGAGATGGTTTCACATGTTCTTTCCTCAGGCCAGATTATCTCAAGTGGGGTAGGCATGTAGGCCTGGCCGGTTACCGTATCTCCCCAGGGAAGTCTTACTTCGAGGTGATAAAGGGTGGAATCATTAAAACCGCTGTAAGCCATGTACAGACCCGGGCTGAAAGGGTCTTCTTCAAAGTAGAAGGTGTCGTCGAGACCGCACACAGTCACCTTCGCTCCTGTAACACCGATCACATCTTCAAAGAACTCAGGACTTTCCAAAGTATCTTTTATATCATAGGTCTGGTCAACCAAGATCTCTTGATAATCATATTTAGGACTGCTGATCTTCATGACTGCAAATATATTCGGCTCCGGCTCAAACTCCTGCTTGTAATCCTGGCATTGAAGGAGAAAAATTGTCATCAGTAACAGAAATTGCCTTGACCTCATGCTCCCCTTACTCCACAATATATACCCTTATCGAGTCCTCGGCTATGCCGCCGAACATGCCGTAGCCTGAAGACAGATTGCTTACGCTCCCGCCAGGTACTTCCGCTCCCATATAGTCTACATATTCAGGACTTACGGCAATCACCCGCAGGACGTAGTGCATGTCAAAATCCCATGGGGCAATCATGCGTTCAAGGAAAAACGTATACGAGGTATCCATGGTGAATGACGGCATGGAGAAAATCGGTGAGATGTTTCCAAGCTCCGAGGTATCCACGTCCGGAATGCAATAGATAAGGTAAAGCGCGGTGTTCTTGCAGAAGTTCCAGGTAACGATGTGCGGATCATAAGGTTCTTGCGAGATAGAAACCGTATCCGAGTCCGCCGGTGTATGGATTCGGATAGGCGTTGGCATGTAAGCTTCCGCAGTCACCGTATCATCCCAGGGCATGATGACTTCCAGATGATAGAGGGTTGTGTCGTTAAAGTTAGCCAAGCAGTAGTAGTTTCCTTCGTTGTACTTAAACCACTTAGCCGAGTCTTCATCGAAAAAGCTATCTGCGAATACGAAAGTATCCTCACCCCCCCCAACATTCACATAAGCATCTCTTAGACCCCATCGATCAACTGTATCCTGGATATCATAACTTTGATCAACTCTGACTCTTTTCCAAGAATTCCCAATCCTCATTAGAGCTAGGATGTTCGGCTCCGGCTCAAATACTTGATCTTCAACAGACTCACACCCCACAAAGAACAACAAAACCAAACTCAAAAGGAGCAATCTCCTCATCAGAACCTCATCTCTATACCGAGGGACGGGAAGAATGGGATCATGCTTACGCTTCTCTGAACCGGCGGTTCGTTCTCAATATCGTAGTAATAAAGCATAACGTTCTTGTGATTGTACAGGTTGACGATGTCGGCGCGGACGGTCAGTGTTCCCCATTTGAATTCCCAGGCCTTGCTTGCGCCGATATCAAGCCGGTGATAGGCAGGAAACCGCAGGGAGTTGCGATCTGCCTCTATAGGAATCCAGTAGTATCTCCATCCTTGCCACACCGGATCCCAGTAATACATCCTGTAGCGGCCCAGGGTTCCTGCATACGGCATGCCCGAGGCGAAGGTAAAGTGCGCGTTCACGCGCCAGTTCTTGCCCAAGTCGTAAGTACCCAGGACATTAAGGTTGTGGCGGCGGTCAAAGTTCGTGTAGAACTCAAGGGTATCGGATATGAACCGGCTGAACGCAAG
>JAGMDF010000138.1 GCA_023128825.1 Caldifarciminota bacterium
GCCCAGGCCAAAAAGCAGCCCACAAGAACGTTGATGGCCCCGACCCAGATCGAAGCCATCCCGAACTTGTAGCCGAACCCTCCGCCGCCGATGATGAGAACCGACGAGTAGTAGGCGGCAACGAACGAGAACGCCGTAACCCAGGGGCCTATCCTGCGGCCGCCAAGGAAGTAATCAGAACCTTTCTTCGCGCCCCGCCCGGTTATCAGACCGATCGCTACAACGGCGACGAGGTAGCAACCGAGGATGAGAAGATAGACCAGATTTCGGCTAAGCTCCATCATCGTCCTCCCTTCTGGATTTTGCAAAGATTGCCCAGATTATTGAAGCCACGATGGTTGCAGCGGTCACCACTATCGCCAGAAACGTCAACCAGTGAAAACCTAAAGGTGCCATACAACTCCTCCTTGATAGAGTTCTCAGGAACTATACGTGCGAAGCCGGAGTAGTCAAGGGTGAAGTACAGATTGTCCGGTACATCGTTACCAGGGTTGGATGGTTTTGAGAGTTTGATTACACTTAAACCTGCCCCTTTCGCGGCAATTTTTATCCTACGTATCTTCTAGGATTACACTCGTAAGTTGCCCCCCCCCTCAAAAGCTTATGCAAAACAATGCCAAAAATGCAGTATTATATTTAAACTGTCGTTTCCACCTTGACATACCTCCGTCTTAAACTATGATTATTATGTTAGCCTGCTGAAGCACGCAGGAGGATCCACAGCAGGCTTAAATCGTCAGCTCTGCCAAGGAGATCAAATGTCCAAAAAGACCTTACTCGTCATCGCCGCGGTCGCGGTGATGCTCGTGGGCGCTACAAGCGCTTACGGCTATGACGAAATGTGGAGCGGCTGGTGGTATTCAGGAACCCTCACCTATAACAGCCACGACTATACGGCTGTCGACTCTGGCTACGTTTCCGACTCTACATTCTCAGACACCACGGATACATTCTACCTTCCTCAGGATGTTATAGTGAATTTCATCTATGTTATCGGTGAGATAGAAGACACAATCGAGTTTGAGAATACTATGTTCACCGGCAGCAAACCGACAGGTCAAAGCGGCACAAAGGAAGGAAGCGGTGTCTGGTTAGGTTCGGCGATTCTCAGGAGATCCGGGCTACCCCCTGTGGTGTTCGACACCGTCGAAGGCACCTGGAATACACGTGAGGCTGGCGACTACTTCGACTATACTATGTGTCCTCCGTGTCCACCTAGGACGCCCACCTATAGCGCAAAGTGGGTTGTAACCCGCAGTGTCCCTGACGGCATTACTGGAGGCGGCACCTGTTCTGGAACGCGGTCGAGCTACCGCCGCGATTGAACCTGAACCTTTGGAGGAGGGGCTTTGCCCCTCCTTTTCTTGGCCTTGACATTGGCCAAGAACCGGTTTATGATAGACATAAAGGAGGTCAAGATGTTCAATATAAGTCTTTTGGCTTTAACCCTGTGCGGTGGTGTTCTTGTGGAGCCGTTTCGGGTAGCAGACCACCAGCCCGGCCATAATCAGAGACCGGGTTGTG
>JAGMDF010000139.1 GCA_023128825.1 Caldifarciminota bacterium
ACATCCACCCATCAGGCCCCGCGAGAACATGAGGAGGGAACGCCGGGCGAGAAGCGTAAACTCAAGCTCGTTCTCAGACTCCTTGCCGACGTTGGGTTCGTTGGCCTGCCCAACGCTGGAAAATCAACCCTGCTTAAAACGCTCACCCATGCTGAACCAAGGATCGCATCCTACCCTTTCACCACCCTATCCCCCAACCTGGGAGTCCTTCGCGACTCCTGGCTCTCATTCACCCTCTCAGACATCCCAGGCATCATCCAGGGTGCAGCCGAAGGCAAGGGCCTGGGTCTGCGGTTCCTGCGCCACATCGAACGCACCCGACTTTTGGTCTTCGTGCTTGCCGCGGACGAGAATCCGGCAGCCGCCTATCAGACGCTTCTTGCAGAACTTGCCTCATACAATCCGGAGCTCCTTGCTCGTCCGAGGATCGTTGTGGTGAACAAGATGGATCTGGTTAAAGAAAAGCCTTCTATCCCCGGCGAGCAAGAGGTGTCGTATATCTCGGCCCTAAAGAAGCAGGGGTTGGCTGAGTTAAAGAAACGCATAACCGATTTGGTTAACAAATGAGGTTCACAGCGAAAGTTAATCTCAGGTATATGTATGCAGCCAAGGGTTACTTGAGAAAGGAGTGTTATTTCGTTGCCGATAGCGCGTTCTTTCCAATAATCAATGAGGATGCCCCGGAGGGGTACGAGTGTTACGGGTGAAGAACGAGGCATACGTTGATCTTTTGTCCATAGAAGGTTTAGGGCAGACCCGGTTAGCGAGACTCATTGATAACTTAGGTTCGGCAGAGGAGATATTTGCAAAAGGCAAGGAGGAGTTGAAAGAGGTCGGTCTACCTCAAAAGATCGCCGCAAGGATCGTCTCCTGTTCGCGTTCAAAAGAAGCCGCAGATGCCTTGAAAAGCCTGGAGCGCTGCGGAGCCAGGATCGTTACCATCCTCGATGAGGACTATCCGCATCTCTTAAAATCGTCTCCCCAGCCGCCTGCGGTGCTGTTCGTACGGGGGGAGCTGAGATCGGAGGAGAAGCTGGTGATCGCGATGGTGGGCACCCGTCACCCCACCGGTTACGGTCGCGCTGCTGCCGAGCGCCTGGCGCGCGAGCTTGCCGCACGCGGGGTGGTGATAGTCTCAGGAGCGGCACGGGGGATTGATTCCCTGGCGCATAAGGGGTGCCTTTCTGCGGGCGGGCGCACCATCGCGGTCCTGGGTTGCGGGATAGACATACCCTACCCTCCTGAAAACGCCGAACTTTTCGACCGTATCGCCGCGCAGGGAGCTGTTATAACCGAGTTCCTGCCTGGCGTCATCCCTGCACCTGGACTTTTCCCGCGGCGCAACCGCATAATCGCCTGGCTCTCGCACGGGGTTGTGGCGGTCGAGGCTGGGCCAAGATCGGGCGCTTTGATAACCGCGCGCTGGGCCGCGGACGCTGGACGCGACGTGTTTGCCGTTCCGGGCGGCATCTTCTCGGAACAGTCCGCAGGAACGAACAGGCTGCTTCGCGACGGTGCAAAACTCGTCTCCAGAGTAGAGGACATACTTGAGGAGTACGCCGCGGTGTATCGGCCAGTAAGTGTCGAAGGTACGCAGGATATGCCGGACGACTCCGCCTTGTCCGATGAGGAGAAGCGCATCTATCGTTTATTGGGCCCTGAACCCATCCATGTGGATAACCTTGTGGAAAAGCTGGGTACAACCTCCTCGGCCCTTCTCACAACCCTCTTAAATATGGAACTTAAAGGCGTCATCAAGCAATTGCCGGGGATGAGATTCGTTAGGGTTTTGTAATCACCCCAAAAGCTTCAAAAGCTCCCCAAAAGCTGGACAAAAGCTGGTCAAAAGGTGGTCAGAAGTTAGTCATTTCATAGGAGAGTTATTGGGGCCCCCGCCTGTGCCCGTCCTTTTGGTTGCAAAGACACAAAGCAGCTTTTTGGTATGTGTATTCGGGGTCCCCGGACGGATGCGCAGCATACGTCTGGGGTAAAATCCATTGGGGGGTTCTGGATTCAACTGAAGGCTTGACATATTTGGATATTTGACTATACTGATAGCACGATAGTTCTCTACCTTTGTAGGGAATCCATAGAGGTTTCGGCCGCTGAGACCAATAGTAATCAGCGGTCATTTTTTATTCGAAGAGGATACGTTTCGACAATCTTATTTTCCGGATAGCGTTGTGAGTTGCAGGGAAGGCAGTGACAAGAAGCTTCTTTATGGGACAACTTGGTGGATAAGTCAGGTATTCCATCGGCTCACTTGCTCCAACCCTCCTTGATATGGAACTTAAGGGCGTTGACAAGCGACTGCCCGGGATGCGGTTTGTTAGAGTGCTGTAAGCAAATGAAAAGGAGTATCTTGACAAGTATTCTTTAAGCTCATATAATTCATTTCCTAAAAGGAGGAGAACCTATGGCCCGAAAAACGGAGGTCGTTTCTGTAGTTTTAGGAGTTATCGTTGGCGTGGGAGGAATAATCTTTGGCGTGAAATCTTGTACGGATTCAGAGTCTTTGCGAAACCAAGTTGAAAAGCTACAGAAACAAAACGATTCATTACTGATAGAGACAGCATTTCTTAAAGATGGCATAATAATGAATGCTAGGCAGTTGGATGAACTAGGAGACTCCCTTGCTACAGCTAAAGACGCACTCGCGCAACAAATGTCAAGTGGGTTCTCTCAGCGTGAAAAGGTACCGACTTCAAGTCAAGAAAAGGTTTACTCTAGTTCAAGACCATCCTCGCCGACATATTCGAAGGACCCGACCGCAATAGAGAGTCAGAATTCGGAAATAATTGCATCCTCAACAGGTGGCATCTACTGGGTTATAATTGGATACGCTTCTACAAAAGAAGATGCTTGGGCACAGGCGGAGCTTGTAAGAAGCAGAGGCTTTAAAAACGCAGGCTATGCTAATCCAGTAGGGGAAAACCCATATTATGGTATTTTTGCTGGTGCGCGGCTATCATGGGATGCTGCCGTTAAGCTACGCGATCTAGCGAAGAATACCTATTATAGGCAGGAGACTTGGATTTGGCAGCCCTAAGGGACAATTCATGTATTGCCCCTTTGGTGGTATCAT
>JAGMDF010000014.1 GCA_023128825.1 Caldifarciminota bacterium
TTTTGACCAGCTTTTTTGTGACGAGTGCGATGTAAACCTGACGAGTTCGTAGCAACTTTAATTGAAAACGTGGCACGAAACGCGGGGTGTTTTTATACGGCTTTACGGAAGAAGCTGTCGAATGCCTGGGGGCGTAAGTGCTTTTTTAGCTTGCGTATGGCGCGTTCCTTGACCTGTCTTGCCGCCTCGCGCGAAACGCCCAGAAGGTCGCCCAGCTCGCGCAGGTTTAACTCCTCGCGCGTAGAGGGAACGTTCCAACAAAGGCAGAAAATCTCCTGTTCCTGTAGAGCACGTTTGAGAATGGCTTTGACAAGGTCCTCCTTCTCCATCCCCATAGTGTCTATGCTAAAACTTTCCGCGATCTTTTGCAGATCTGCTAGTTTTTTCTTTCGTAGCTCTTCGAGTTCCATTACTTCTACTTCCAAGTGATCGGAGACAAGGGAAGGGATGTTCTTGGCCACCCGGCGCATGATCTTAAACATCGCGCTCTTTATCTTTGAGTAATCCCGCCTCTTCCTTAGCAGCTGTGGCAACCTTCGCATATCGGCTGCAGTCAGCTTGGCATAGTGCTTGAGTTCGTCGGCGCTAAGGCTGAGGCGCAATCGGGACAGGATCTTACGCGAGGCCTGACATACGATTTGTTGGATCTCTTCTTCGGTTTTCCCAAAGATGGCGGTCAACTTCTTTATGGTGAAGCGGCGCTCTTGCGGCATGGGCACCCCGAAGTGCCGGCTGACCACGTAAAGCTCGCGGTCTGCAAGAACCGCGGCAAGCGAGGAGCGCACGTGGCGCTCCATCTCATCTTTGGCGCTGACCTCTGCCGGCGAGGGAGAGGTGGTATCGCGCAGGACCTCCTCAAAGGTGACCTTGGAGTCCTCGAACGGCATGGCGTCTATGGAGAGCTCGGCCACACCGCAGTCGAACGCGGCAGAGACATCCTCCGGTGTCGCCTTAAGCTCGCGGGCCAGCTCCTCGATAGAGGGCGAGCGGCCCAAGCGCTGAGAGAGAACCCCATAACTGTCGCGGATGCGCTTTGCAAGGTTGCGCATCTTGATTGGCAGCTTGATAAGATGCCTGGAGGCGAGCGCGGAGACGATGTAGTAGCGAATCCACCAGTTGGAGTAGGTGGTAAGCCGCGTCTTGCGGCGCTCGTCGAACTTGGTGACCGCCTGGATAAGACCCAGGTTGCCCTCGTTAATCAGTTCGGCCAGCGCAAGCCCCCGGTTTTGATACTGCTTGGCGATGGTAACCACCCAGCGCAGGTTGTGAAGGATCAACCTGTCGCGCGCCTCGCGGTTGTAATCGCAAAGATCGGCCAGGGCGGCGGAGGAGTCAGGCTCAAGCTCGGTGACCAGTAACCCGCGCTTGATGCCCAGAACCTTAATCCGCGGGGCATCGAGCTCCTGGACCCTGCAAACCCTCATACCCAATATCGGGGCATCGGGCTCCTTCTTCGCCTCTTGGGGGGAGAACGATGCAGGTATCTCAAGTGTAAGGTCTATATCCTTTTCCCCCCGGTGCACGGTGATCTTTAGCCTTGAGTCCGGGCCTGAACGTTTGATGCGACTTAAAAGTGTCCTTGGTGAGTTGCAACCCCTGTCATCCACCGCGATTATCACGTCCCCCAGTCTTGCCCTGCGTGCTAACCCTTCCTCCTTTTCCCTTGAGATCAGGGGATACCGCATTATCTCCTTGAAGTAACGCGATAATGATCTGTCGGAAACCCACCTAAGCATTAAAATGCTCCTTTTGTGCTTCGCACAAAAGATCGCAGGATAAAGAATCGTGAGACATTATTTGAATAGCTCCTGTCAAATTCATCTCTCCGATCTTTTCCCCGCAGGGGAAAAGGAGGATTAAGGGGGTCCCCGACCAAACACGAAGTGTCTGGGTGGGGTAAAAAATTCATCTCTCCGATCTTTTCCCCGCAGG
>JAGMDF010000015.1 GCA_023128825.1 Caldifarciminota bacterium
AAGAAAAAGAGGTAAAGAAGAATGAAAAAAAATGCTGTATTGATGGCGATTGTGGTTGTGGCGATTGTTTTTGCTTTAATGTTCGTGGCGGTGCCGAGTCCGGTGGCTGCTCAGTCGGTGAGCCTCGACATCACATCGATTGAAAAGACGGATACAGGTTTTGTGGTGAAGGGAACCGTAACATCGAGTGAGCTTAATCCCGAAGGGCAAATCGTTGAATACGATGATATGACTATAGTTGCTGATATCAAGGAAGGCCCCGGGTCAAAGTATCAAAAACTCCCGGAGTCTATGTACATACGCTATCCAGCGGGAGCTGAGACATCCTACACACCTGGTAGCGGTCCCGGGGGCACCATGACCAAGGCCGAGTACAAGGGAGTTGATATAATCTCACTTACCGTTACCAGCTTTCGTCTAAGGGGTTCGCCGGTCTGGCGGACATACGGCGGGCTTGGCGAGTGGCGGAAAAATGCGCCGGCGACTGTTACAAAGGATTTTGAGGAAAATATTCCGCTGAAATACGCTGGAAAGACGCTGAGAATCCGAGCCAGCCTCAATCATAGGTGGGGTGGACCATACGCAGCTTGGCCTGCCTTTAGCTTCCATCACGATATTGGCTATGAGGGACAACTCCCTGCGGCCGCCGGTCCAACGCCCACACCAACACCAACCATAACGCCTACTCCCTCTCCTGGGCCGTGTCGTATCTCTCTGGCGCCTTCGCCAGCGCACGTCATGCCCGGGGGGAGCGTAGAAATCAGCGGCCAGGCGCTCTGGGCGGATGGGCAGCCCATTACGAACGCGCTGATAGATGTCAGTCTTGGCGGACTGGAAGGGGGCGGATATGTCGCTCCATCGCGAACAGATTCTCAAGGGCACTTTCGTTTTACGTATGCAGCTCCCTCGGATGTGAGTGGAGTGGCTTCTGTGAACCTCGCTGTTCGTGTGGAAGGATGTCCGGTCAGTGCCACCGTGACCGTCTACTTCGGTCCAGCGCCCACGCCGACTGAAACCCCCTGGGCCGGCCAGGTCAAAGGGATCTCCGATGAGACCAGAGGAGAATTAGAGAAGAAATCCAAGACGGAGGAGAGGAAGGACAAGCTGAAGGACACGGACGACCCGGCTAGCAAGGCAAAGGGGCTGGGGCAGCAAGCCACAGAAAAAGATATCCCCTCTGACAAGAAGGACGATTTCAATGATGTCTCAGCCGGAGGCTCCAGTTTGCCTAAAGTAACCCCCGGGCCGTTGAGCAAAGCCAGAGTCCACAACAAGGTTTTGGACGGCCTGAAGGAGGAGAAATGGAAGGGGGATAACCCAAAACTCAGTAAGGCTATTTCCAAGAAGGGGGTGGGATGGCTTAAAACAATAGGTAAGGCCGTTTGGACGATTGCCAAGAAGGGTGCAAACCTCCCGGCAGATGTAATTGGATACGTTTTGGAGGTGGTGGGTATGAGTTCTGTCCAAATGACAGTCAATAACCACTACGATTTCTACGCCGAGAAGAGGGGGGATGGGGACTCGCATAAGGTGGCCATGGAGAAACTGCGGAAGATGGGTAACTTCGACTGGAAAGCAAATACGTGGAGAAAGGTATATAACAAAGAGGACTACGATAAGGTCTTCAAAGACATCTACGAGAAATACGGGGAGGGGAAGAAATGAGTGTGCCGAGCAAAATTCATATTCATAATATCCGATACTGCAAACGGCTGTCTGAGGTGGCGCTTGTTCTGACAATGCTGATGGCCCTTGTCTTGCAACCCGTCAGCTTGGCTGCACAGGATCCAACTCAGGAGATTGTCGAGGCCCTCAGGGCTTACGGCATTGCCGAGGCGGAGGTAGAGATTTTGGGGGAGAAGGTCCTCATCAAGTATGAACAGCCTCTCGCCGAATCGGAATTGAGCGTCTTAGCTACCTGGTTTTACATCATGGAGGTGGCAGCCGAGAAAACGCCTTCGGCGAGGCAGGTTCTGATCCAAACACATTTCCTGGACGCACCCTTTGTCGAGATCTCAGTCAAGACGGAGGATGTGAGGGCATACCTTGAGGGAAAACTCGATCCCGAGCAGTTCCTAGCTAAGATGGGCATCAAGGAACTGCGTCCACCAGAGCAGGTAATCTACGACGGCTTGCTGGCCGAGGGGATCGCCGAGGCCAGCGTCACCGTCGCCGAGGACAAGGTGTTGGTGCGCTACAACCAGCCCCATGTGGAGTCAGACCAGGAGCTCCTTGGCCTATGGTGCTATATCCTGGGCCTGGCCGTGGATGCTGCACCCTTCGTGGATAGCGTTGTCGTGCAGGTCTGCTTCGGGGATGAGCCAGAGGTGGTGGTGACGGCTGGAACGGATGACATCATCGCATTCATCAGCGAGGATATAAGCACCAAGGAATTCCTGTCCAGAGTGAGCATCGAGAGGGTAGCGCCGCCAGCACCCACACCAACTCCCACCCAATGCGAAGGTGACGAGCCATACCTGTACGTTGAGGACAGGATAATGGGGAAGACACTCGAAATCCCGATAATTATGTGCAACGCAGAAGACCTTGCCAATATGGACCTTGATTGGAGCTTTGATGCATCGGTATTGAAGATAATAAATGTGACAAAGGGTTCACTGAATGAAAAAGCGTTATTCAATTGGAACGAAGTGAGCGCGGGGAAATTGAAGATCGCCTTTGC
>JAGMDF010000016.1 GCA_023128825.1 Caldifarciminota bacterium
GCGTAGGTAGAGAACTTATAACCCTTCTTGTAGTCAAACTTCTCAACCGCCTTGATGAGTCCGCAGTTGCCTTCGGCGATGAGGTCTATGAACTCAAGCCCCCGGTTGGTGTATCGCTTGGCGATGGAGATAACCAGGCGAACGTTGCCTTCGATCATCCGGTCGCGGGCGCGCAGGATGCTTGCCTCCATCTGTTCTAAGCGAGCAAGGCTTTCTCTTGCTTCTTCTACTGTCCGCCCGAAGTTGCGCTCGGCGCGACGCAGATCCGTGCGAGCTTCGTGGAACTCGGGGCTGGCTGATGCGGATGCGCTACTGGCAGCCTTCGCCTTGAGTCCCTCAACACGACTGGTCATCGTGATAAGTTCGGAGATCTCCCGTTTGTATCGCCCGGTGTATTCCTTGACAATATCGTGTTGCAGGGAAAGATTCATTACTTTCTTATGGATCTTATCGCGCAGCTTTTCTACCTCCTTCTCCTCTTCCTTGGTCCGGTTGCGTCGCCGGGTTGCCTCACGCAACTGCCCGTTTAACTCTTCAAGTTTATGGAAGTTACGAATAAAACTCTGTTTCCAGCGCTGGTATAACCTCTTGTCGATAACCGAGTCGATGTCAGGCTTGGCGATCTGGTCCACGTGCACCTCCCCATTCTCCACCGCTCTGCATTGCTCAAGAAGCTGATCAAGCATCCCCGAGGTTCCCAATATCTCATGCTGCAGCTGGATGTAACCCTCTTCCATACGGCGGGAGTAGCGGACCTCATCTTGCTTGGTTAAAAGCCCGAACTTGTTGAGTTCCTTGAAGTACGACCGGGTAGAATCCTTGCGCCCCCTGGCACGAGGAAGCTTGTAGGTCTTCTCCTTTGGTCCCTCATGGATAACCTCACCCTCTGCCACAAGTTTTACACCGTGTTCTCTAAGCCTTACTATTATCTCATCTACCTCCTCAGAGGAGACGTAGGTTTCGGGCAGATAGCTCTCAAGTTCCTTATAGGTTATAGTCCGGCGATCCTTAACCTGGGTAAGGATCTTATCCGCAACCTCTCTGCCGCTTAGGGTTATCGCGGCTGCTTGAACGTTTGCTTTCTTATTCATATCTCCTGATAGATTTTGTTGCTTTCTTTATCTAACTCATTCAACTGAACAAGGATGCTGCGTGCGCGCTCAGCATCCCCTGAACGTTCGGCTTGCGTAAGTTCACGACGCAGAGCATCTCGTCTGCGCCTGTAAAGGTAGTGCGCTAACGCGCGTGCGAACTCATCGCATGAGTAGTTAACATCTGAAAAGCTCCACCGAGAAACCTGACTCTGCATCTGGGGCGGCAGTGAATCGATTATCTCACCCACAGTAAAGTTTTCTCGTGTCTCGGCAAGATGATAAAGCTTCTCTGCAAGTTCCCGCCTCTCTCCTTCCGGAAAGAAACTCAGAGGAAGATGCTTAGAGGCCAGACGAATAAACTCGGCGCTCTGAACCATCATCTTAAATAACCTTTCCTCAGGATCCGGGGAGCCGGTAACCGGTTTTGGACTCTTCGCATTCCCTGACTTAGCGGGTCTCGCCAGCTCTGCCAACACCTTCCTATCAATTCTAATAAGGTTTGCCGCTTCGTCAAGGTACAATTCGCGACGTAAGCGATCAGGCACACGACTGATAAGTGATACCATAGCCTCGGCGGCCTTCTTTCGATCTGCGGTTGTAGAAGGGGAAAGCAGGTTATAGACGAACGCCATGGGTTCCTGGGCTTGTTCAAGCAAAGAGTTGAACTCATCCGGGGAGTGAGAGGCAAGAAAGGAGTCGGGGTCTTCGCCTTCTGGAAGCAGGAGAAGCTTTACGTCAAGATCGGCTGCAAGCACCTCTGCAAGCGCCCGCTGCGCGGCCTTGCGTCCGGCTTCGTCACCGTCAAAGACAAGGATAACCTTATCCGTGTACCGGGAAAGGACCTTGGCCTGCCCGCCTGTGAAGGCCGTTCCCAGGGGTGCCACCACGTTGTGGAACCCTTCCTGTGCAAGCCTTAAGACATCCATCTGTCCTTCCACAAGCAGAGTCCCTTCTCGCCTGAGATAGGGTCGGGCCTTGTGGAGTCCGTAAAGAAGCCTGCCCTTCTTAAACAGCCTGGTTTCAGGTGTATTGACGTACTTGGCAGGATTGGGATCATCTCCCCACACGCGACCTGAAAACCCCACAAGCCTGCCTGAAGGCGTCCGCAGTGGAAATACGATGCGTCCGGCAAGGAAGGGATAAAGCCTGCCTGAACTGCTGCCCAGAACCCCGGCATCGCTTAAAACCTTGGTGGCAAGCTTTGCCTCTCTGGCTCTTGAAAGAAGAAGCGAGGTATCGTGTGGCACAAGACCAAGCTCGAAACCCTTGACCGTTTCCCTATTCAAACCTCGTTCGACCAGATAACGCTGAGCATCTAAACCGTCCTGTGACCAGAGGGTTTCGGTATAGATCTTGTGAGCCAACCCCAGCGCATCAACCATAGGCTTCGTTGGATCGTCCTCAGCGGTGTATTCGATCCTTATACCCAAACGCTCGGCCAACTGCTTAACCGCCTCGGGGAAAGAAAGGTTCTCGTAGTTCATGATGAAGGTGATGACGTTTCCGCCTGCACCGCACCCGAAGCAGTAGTAGGCCTGACGATCAGGGCTTACGTTGAAGGATGGGGTCTTCTCCTGATGAAAGGGACAAAGCCCGACAAAGCTTTTGCCTGAACGCTTGAGCTTTACGTAGGAACCGATAAGCCCGACTATATCGGTTTCGGCACGAACCCGTTCGATTACCTCCTGAGGAATCATGACGCCAGCTTCAACACGGTCACGCCGTCGCCTCCCTCAAAAGGTTCGCCTACCCTGAACGAGGAAACTCGCTTATCCCGCCTTGCGAACTCCATCACCATGTTACGAAGCACCCCGGTCCCTTTGCCGTGAACTATGGCCACTTCTTCGACCCCCAGGGCTAAAGCTTCGCTGACGTGTGTCAGGAGACGATCGTATGCCTCATCTGCGTACATCCCTCGAAGATGAAGCCTGGGATTAAACTCCGCATCCGATTGTATTCCGGCAGATGAGTTCACTTCGGTCAGGGACCCTTTGAACTCTCCCTCGGCAGGAGAAAGGTCACTCAAAGGCCTGACCATCTTCAGGGTGCCGAACTCAACTAAGGCCTCGCCGGAACGCTCATTGATCTCGGCTATCACCCCTTCGCGCTTAAGCTGGCGCGAGTTAACCCTTAGGCCTTCTGCTAATCCTGGGGCTGTCCTGGACTGTTCTGTCTCCTCTTGATCCGCTCTCAGGGCAGAACCCTGAGCGTCCACGAACTCCTTGGCTCTAAGGATGGATTCCCGTGAGGCCTGGGTTTCTTTTATCTCTCGCACCAGGTTTTCAATCTCGCGGCGCGCCTCAGAAAGCAGCATTTCGCGCTCCCTAATCATCTCGGCATCAAACCGCTTGCGCCGCTCGGCAAGTTCGGTCCCCTCGCGCTCGAAGCGGGCCTTTGCCTGAGCTGTCTCCTTGAGATTTGCCTCAAGCCCCTCACGCAGTTCTTCGGCCTTGCGGTGTTCGCTGGAGAGCTTGGCGATAAGGGATGAGGACTCCAGAAGCTCAGGCCTTAAGAAGCTGCGCGCCTCGTCAATCACCTGACTGGGAAATCCTACCTCGTCAGCGACCTCAAGTGCGTTGGACGTACCCGGAATACCCACGATGAGCCGGTAGGTCGGGTGATCGGTAAACTCCATGCCTGCGTTCTGCATCGAGGAATTCTCTTCTACAAAGTACTTCAGAGACTCAAGGTGGCTTGTGGCTATCACCGTTGCGCCTTTCCTGGCAAGGGCTGCAAGAACCGCCATACCCAGGGCGCCCCCCTCCTCAGGCGAGGTTGATGCGCCAAGCTCATCCAAAAGGATAAGCGACTCCTCGTCCGCCTGCGCAAGTATCTTTCGCAGGTTGGCAAGGTGCGCGGTAAAGCTTGATAGATCGTCGTCAATGGACTGCTCGTCCCCTATGTCTATAAAAACCTTGCGGAAGAAGGGGATGCGGGTGTCGCGAGAGGCAGGCACGTGAAGCCCGGAGGAAGAAAATAAGGCCGCAAGCCCGATTGTCTTGAGAACAACGGTCTTGCCGCCAGCGTTGGGTCCGGAGATAAGAAGCACCCGGACGGAAGGATCAAGCTTAAGGTCAAGCGGAACCACCTCTCGCTTTAGGGCGAGCAAGGGATGTCGAGCGGCAAGAAGCTCCATTACCTCGCCCGCCGGGGATACCTCGGCAGCCTTAAAGAGCCTCGCCCACTCCGCTCTGGCAAAGATGAAGTCAAGCTCGGCCACCACATCAAGGCTGGCGCGGATGTCCGCAAGGTTTTCCCTGACAGCTTCGGCAAGCGCTCGAAGCACGCGCTCAACCTCCTCGCGTTCTTCTTCACGAATACGACGCAATCGGTTGTTAGCGGCAACCGTCTCGAAAGGCTCTACAAAAACCGTTGCCCCGCCGCTTGATGTGCCGTGCACTATGCCTTCGAGCTCGGACTCACGGTCCCTGCGCACGGCAAGCACAAGCCTGCTCTCGCGGAAGTGTATGGGCGAGTCCTGAAATATCTCTTTGCCAGAAGCAACCGACGCCTCAAGGGTACGCAGCACCTCTTTGCGCGCCGAAGCCATAGCCCGCCTTAATTCTCCCAGACGCGGGGAGGCGGATTCCTTGACACCTTCCTCGTCCACCGTTGCCGTTATACCCCTGCGAAGATCATCAAAGGTAGTAAGCATGTCACCCGTTTCTCTCAAAAGAGGAAACCCTTCCCGTCTGGCTGAAGCAAGCGCGCGCGTAATACGTTCAAACCCCTCCAGAACCTGAGCCAGCTTCAGGAACTCTAAAGGTGATAGGTAGGCTTCCTTCTCAAGCTTTGCAAGCAGCTCGTCACCGGGTGCGCATAAGCCGAAGGGCAACGTGTGAGGAAAGCGTAGTGCTTCCTCGGTCTCGGCAAACCGCCTTCTGGCCTGCTGGACGCCCCGGCATGGAGCCAAGACCTCCGCACGCCGCTTGCCACGCATCGTTGCACACTTCTCGCTCAGGATAGTGCGGATACGCGCAAAATCGAGACGCTCGAACGTCTCTGTGGCAATCACCCTAGTACCGCTCCTTCTGATGACGACGCCATGCCCTGCGCCGGGCCTCGATTATCTTGCGCTTGCGTTTCTCGCTCGGCTTCTCATAAAACTGATGACGCTTGTAGTCGCGCAAAACCGCCGCCTTTTCACAGGCGCGGCGGAATCGTCTCATAAAGCTCTCATACGACTCGCCTTCGCGGACACTAATACCTGCCAATAGATTCACCTCCTTTCTATGGCGTCTAAGGGTTCTTTCTTCTTTATTCATAACCCATGAAGAACGCTTTTGGAATGCGTTCTTCCAAAACGACGCCGTCGCATCTTTGATGCGGTGCGTCGTTAGGCATCGTAGAGATTGTAGACATTAGCCAGGGCAGCTAAAGCTGCGGTTTCCGATCGCAGCCTGCGCGGCCCCAACGAAAAAACCTTGGCCCCGGCAGCACTAAGCCACTCTATCTCATCAGGCGCAAAACCGCCCTCAGGACCTATTACCAATAAAAGACGCCTGACGCGCCTTTTCGTCAATCTTTCTCTCAGCTGGTGACGCGCTTCTTCCCAGGCCACCAGGGTATGATCATAATTAGGTATTATAGCAAGAAAATCGCGCAAGTCAAGTAGGGGGAGGATTTGGGGGGCTACCGAACGCATTGACTGCTTCATGGCGGAAACGATAATCCTCTCGAAGCGCGGCACCTTCTTCTCCTCCTCCCATTCAGGGACGGTGCGTGAGGTAACCAGCGGTTGAAAAGCGCTGACCCCCATCTCGGTGCATTTCTCGAACAGGGTCTCGATCCGTGGGGCCTTTATTATACCGAAAGCCAACGTTACCTCAAGCAGTGGTTCACGTGGTTTTCGAAGGGTGGTGATGATCTGACCTTCCACCACGCTGTCCGAGACCGAGCTTACAAGCACCTGATACTCGGAGCCTTCCCCGTCGGTCACAAGGATACGATTCCCCCGCCGGTGACGCTTCACCTTGAAGATATGGTGCGCCTCCTCACCACGAATCGTTATCCTGCGGCCTGAGATCATTCGAGATGGTGCGTAGAAAAGTTCCTTCATCGCTTTGGTTTACGAGGTCTGGGGACTTTGTAGTCCTTATCGGCAAGCTCTTTGAGGAGTTTTCGCTGATCGGCGGAGACCCGTTTCGGTGTGTGAACGACGATGCGAACAAGCTCATCGCCCTTGCCGCCGTTAAGATGCCCTATGCCTTGTTTGTGGATGCGGTAGACGGCACCCGATTGGGTACCGGGCTGAATCTTTACCTTCTTATTCCCGTTGAGGGTCGGAACCTCTATTGGGCCGCCAAGTGCAGCAAGTGTAAAGGATATGGGAACCTCGATCATGACATTGTCGCCGATCCTGCGGAACAGGTCATGGGCCTTTTCTTCAAATTCGACTATGATGTCACCGCGCCCACCCGGACCCCAATGTCCCTCGTTCCTCATGCGCATGTAGTTGCCTGCGGATACCCCGGCAGGGATGTTTATCTCTATCTTATGGGATTTCTTGACCCTGCCGGAACCACCGCACTCCTTGCAGGTTTCTCTGAAGGTCTCGCCTGTCCCGCGGCAAGCCGGGCAGGTCTGGCGCTGCTGGAACGAACCGAAGAAGGAGCGGGAAACGGTAACCACCTGTCCCCTGCCCTGGCAGGTGGAGCAGGTCTGAGGGTTGTGTCCGCCCTTGCCCACGCACGCCTCGCAGCGATCGTAGCAGGAGACCTGAACCTTCTTGTTAACACCTTCCGCGATCTCTTCTAAAGAGAGGGAGATCCTGATACGGATGTCGCCTCCCATCCTGCGGCGAGAATCGGCTCTCCTGGATCCTGTCCCGCCGAAACCGAAGAGGCTCTCAAACAGGCTGGAGAAGATGTCCCCGAAGACGGAGTCCGTTTCGAACTCGCTGCGGTGCTGGCGGAAGAAGTCGTTCATGTCGAAGCCGGCCGGTCCGTACTGACGGTTCACCCCTTCGTGGCCGAAGTTATCGTAGAGCTCTTTCTTTTTGGGGTTAGAGAGCACGTCGTAGGCTTCACTTATCTCTTTGAAGCGCTCGCGCGCGCCCTCACGGTCCGAAGGGTTGGCGTCAGGGTGATTCTGGCGGGCCAGCTTGCGGTAGGCCTTCTTTATATCGTCTTCGGAGGCCGATTTATCAACACCAAGAACCTCGTAGTAGTCTCTTTTAGCAGCCACCCGTAACACTCCTTTCCTCAGCCCTTGAAAGGATTCTCGGAGTACTCAAACCCTGCCACAAGCTAGCATTCATCTGACACTTTTGAGAGTCAACTGTAACATCTTATTAATCAAAGCATTACACCCATAGCGCTCGTTAAGAGGTGTGTTGCGGGTCGGTGTGTTGCGGGTCTTCGTCGTCAATCACCTCGTAGTCGGCCTGGACGTCCTCGGCTTCTTTTTGTGCCTCGCCCTGCTCCGGGCCGGGCTCGGGACCCGGTTGAGGTCCCGCCTGCGGACCACCGGCCTGAGGTTCTGCTTGTTTGTAGAGAACCTCGGAGAGCTTGTAGGAGGCCTGCTGGAGTTCCTCCTGGGCCTTGTTGATCGCAGCCACGTCCTCACCCTTCATCGCCTCCTTGAGGGCGGCAATCTTTTCTTCTATGGCCTTGCGGTCGGCCTGTGCAACCTTGTCGCCTGCCTCGCGCATGGTTTTCTCTACCGAGTAGATGAACCCGTCGGCTTTGTTGCGGGCATCAATCACCTCGCGGTGCTTGCGATCCTCCGCCGCATGAACCTCGGCTTCCTTAACCATGCGCTCCTTTTCCTCATCTGAGAGACCGGAGGAGGCGGTTATGCGGATGGATTGCTCCTTTGCCGTGCCTTTATCCTTTGCGGATACATCCAGGATGCCGTTCTCGTCTATGTCGAAGGTGACCTCAATCTGGGGCACGCCTCGTGGAGCAGGCGGGATTCCATCAAGCTCGAAACGACCGAGAGTGCGGTTGTCTCGAGCCATGGGACGCTCGCCCTGAAGCACGTGAACGGTCACCGCAGGCTGGCCGTCCTCAGCCGTGGTGAAGGTCTCAGCCTTCCTTGTAGGGATGGTGGTGTTGCGAGGGATAAGTGTAGTCATCACCCCGCCCAGGGTTTCTATGCCGAGAGAAAGCGGTGTTACATCAAGCAGGACAAGGGATTCCTCGGCAGCTCCTTCAGGCGACGCCGCCAACGCCGCATGGGCAGCACCTATGGCTACCACCTCGTCAGGATTGATGCCCTTGTGAGGTTCCTTTCCGAAGAACTGACGGACACGTTCCTGAACCATAGGCATGCGTGTCTGACCGCCGACAAGGATCACCTCGCTGATATCGGCAGGGGTAACCTTTGCATCCGAAAGCGCCTGTTTGACCGGACCGAAGCTGCCCTCCACCAGATCGCCAACAAGCGATTCAAGCTTGGTGCGGGTCACAGACATCTCAAGATGCAAGGGACCCTTATCAGGATCCGAGGCGATGAACGGCTGGCTGATGGTTGTCTCTAAACTGGAGGAAAGCTCGACCTTCGCCTTCTCAGCCGCCTCCTTGATACGTGCAATGGCCGAACGATCCTTTGAAAGGTCAACCCCCTGCTCGCGCTTGAACTCGGCAATGATGTAGTCCATGATCCGCTGATCGAAGTCGTCGCCGCCAAGATGGGTGTTCCCGTTGGTGGAAAGCACCTCGATGGTCTTGGCTTCCACGTCAACCTCGATAACGGAGATATCGAACGTTCCGCCGCCCAGATCGTAAACCGCCACCTTTGTCGAACGCTTCTTGTCAAGGCCGTAGGCGAGCGCGGCGGCGGTAGGTTCGTTGATTATTCGCAGAACCTCAAGTCCTGCAATCTTGCCCGCATCCTTGGTAGCATGACGCTGTGAGTCGTTGAAGTAGGCCGGAACAGAGATAACCGCCTGCTTGACAGGTTCGCCAAGATAGGCCTCAGCCGCCTTCCTGAGGTACTGTAAGATCATGGCCGAGATCTCTGGCGGGGCCATCTTGCGGCCGTCCACCTCAACCCATGCGTCTCCGTTGTCAGCGGGCACTACCTTGAAGGAGACCTTCTCACGCTCATCGGCGACCTCGGAGTAGCGCCTGCCCATAAATCGCTTGATGGAGTAAATCGTTTCATCGGGATGCAGCACCGCCTGACGCCTGGCCAGGATACCAACCAGCCTTTCCTTGCCAAAGGATACCACCGAAGGCGTGGTGCGGCCACCCTCAGGATTTGGTATCACAACCGGCTGCCCCCCCTCAACCACCGCCACACATGAGTTGGTGGTTCCCAGATCTATACCGATAACCTTTGCCATTGTTCCTTAATCCTCCTTGTCGCCACGGGGTCGCTCTTCGTCCGTGGTATCCTTTGAAGCTTCAGCTTCTTTCTTATCTTTTTTAACCTCTCTGGCCACGATCACCTGCGCAGGACGCAGGACTTGATCAGCCAACGTAAATCCCTTCTTGGGCTCCTCCACCACCTGCCCGGGCTGTGTTTCTTGTGCCTCTACATACCCCACCGCTTCTGCCCTGGCAGGATCAAATTCGGTGCCCAGACAACTATACTGGATTAACCCGTACTTTGCAAGAGCGTCGCGGAACTGCGAGAAGATAAGTTCTACACCCTTTCGGTATGCATCGAACGTTTTTTCGTTATCTTCATTTATTACCGCCAGGGCGCGCTCGAAGTTATCCCAAATCTCTACCAGCGCTCCCAGCACCTCGGCCTGGGCCTGGATGCGAAGTTCTTCGCGCTCGCGCTGCCAGCGCTTGCGAGCGTTATCGAACTCGGCGGCTTTACGCAGCATAAGGGACTGAATCTCCGCAAGTTCCGCTTCTTTCGCGCGAAGTTCTTCCTTTAACTTGGACACGGGACCTTTTTTTACCATCTAATTGTGATTATAAAAAGAAAGCCGCCTGCGTCAAGTGGCCCTGGATTTCCGGGTTGCTAAGTTTACCTCTACAGGGGGGTTGACAAAGCCCTAAAAATCCTTACAATTTTAATCATGAATAAACAAGGAGGTCGCATGGCGAAACGTTTTCTCGTTTCGGCAGCTTTAGTTGCAGTGATATTCGTAGCTTTGACAGGTTGTGGAAACCATCTGCCCACCATCTCAGGGGTTACAGCTTCCCCAAGCACCGTGCAACCCGGTGAAAAAGCGTCCATTACCTGTACCGCCATCGATGCCGATGGTGATCAGCTCACCTATGAGTGGGAGTCGATTGATGAAGCTACCACCTACAGTGAGCAGTCGTTTATCTGGACCGCCCCCACCCCGGACGTAACTCCCCACACTTACAGGTTCTATGTAACCGTTAGCGACGGTTACGGTGGAGTAGCATACGATTCTTCTCTGCTTGTCACCGTTGACTACGCAGGTGCCCCCGCGGTAATCCTACGTGAAGCACAACAAGATGTAGGCTGGACAGAAGTAAGGCTGGTTTGGACTCAAAGCACTTATCCAACATGGATGACGTATCACATCTACCGTTCTGGCTCTCCTAACGTGGAAGTAACCGGTTATCGTATCCAAATCCCCAACTTCCCAGAGAGCAGACTCGACACTACATGGACCGACACCGATCTTGAGCCTGGAAAAGAATATCACTACGCCATCGCCGTAGTAGATTCAGCAGGTAATAGTACCTTCTCAAATGAAATCACGGTCACAACAAAGAATTTCGAGCTTCTAGGAACCCAATCCTTAGGGGGCGGACACGGTGTGCGCCTCGCCCATTATAGTAACTATCTCTTCTGTGCCGTCCGGGAACAAGGCGTTAAGGGCTTTACCGTCACCAACACCGGTCCGAACCCTGCAGCGACAATTCCTCCTCCCAACAATGACTTCAACGCCTGGGCATACGATCTTGTAACCTCAGGCGACATCCTGCACGTGGCGTTCGGCAAGGGTGGCTACATGGCTTACGATATCACTAATCCCATGGCTCCGGATAGTATAACAATCGTACCCGCTGTAGACTTAGGTGGAGAGGCCAGGGCTGTATACGCGCTCGGCAACCTTATCTTTGTGGGGTGTACAGACCCGGCCACAGCCACTCACACCCTCGTCTTCTTTGACCGCACCAACCCAGGAGCTATCCTCGATATCGACACACTCCACGACGAGCCCACTGATGTCCAAGCAACCATCGGCCACATCTTCGTGACGGTGCAGGATGCAGGCCTTGAAATTCTGAGTATGAATCCGGGTCTTGATCCTGTGCAATTCGTGAGCATAACTTCCACCAACGATGCGGCAAATCGTGTCTACGTCTCAGCCCCCTACGCTTATGTAGCAGCTTCTTCAGAAGGGCTACTCATATTTGATGTAGCCACACCGACCAATCCTACCAAGGCTGCCCAGTGGAAAGATACGGAAAACGGCAATGATGCCCAGGGAATCTACTCCTCTGGAGGTATAGCCTATGTGGCCGACGGAACGTACGGCTTGCGTATCATAGACATTAACTACCCCAGAAAACCACAATACCTCGGCACCATCACGATAGGAAGTAGACTCATGGACGTCTGGGTAAGGAGCCAAACTCAACCCGATAGGACACAGGCAATCCTTGCCGATTGGTCTGACGCGCTACACATGATTGAATGGCAGTAAACCATCCAAAAGATTCGAGGGGCCGAAAGGCCCCTCCTTTTCTTACCCCATTCGGATACTTCGTCTCCGAATGGGGACCCCTTATGCTTCTTTTAACCTTCGGTTAAAAGATCGCAACACCCTCTCCCCTTGGGAGAGGGCTGGGGTGAGGGTAAATTAATCTTTGGGGGATAGAACCGTATGGACCGCTTCAGGAAGGGTGTCAGGATACTCCTCAACGTAGTGCAGGCCGCGCGACTCCTTGCGGGAAAGTGCCGAGCGCAGGATAAGGTCTCCCACCAGAAGCATGTTGCGAAGCTCCCGGATGCCCGGGCTGAAGATTCCCTCCGGGTAAAGCGCCTCCAACTCATGGGAGAGCTCAGCCAGCTTAGCCCTACCCTGCTCCATCTGGCTCATAGACTTTACTATACCTGCAAAACGCCACATGGTCTGCCTTAGAGAAGAGATAAGCGAGTTGAGGAGCGATGAATCCTCTATGCTGCGCAGTTGGCGTTCAAACGGATTGATTTTCTTAGAGGAAGGAAGGGAAGCCTCTTGCGTTGTAGCGGCCTGGGCAGCACGATCGGCAAAGACAAGCGCCTCAAGCAGCGAGTTGGATGCAAGTCTGTTAGCGCCGTGAACCCCGGTATGAGCGCACTCACCGGCTGCGTAAAGGCAAGGGATTGAGGTCTTGCCCCACAGATCGGTCCTGACACCGCCCACCGAGTAATGGGCCGCAGGCACCACCGGCACAGGCTCACGCGTGATGTCAAGCCCGAAACGCTTGCAGGTATCGGCGATCATGGGAAACCGTTTGAGGATGTGCGCGGGGGGGATGGATGAGAGATCCAAGAGAACGTAGTCAAGCCTTCTTGTTCGAAGTTCGTTGTAGATGGCGCGTGCCACCACGCTGCGCGGGGCCAGCTCCGCATCAGGATGATAGCGCGGCATGAACCGCTCCCCGTCAGGGGTCCGAAGTATCCCACCCTCGCCGCGAACCGCTTCGGATATAAGGAAGGCGCGACCGTCTATCCTGGCGCCGAAAAGCGAGGTAGGATGAAACTGGATGAACTCAAGATCGGCAACCTTCGCTCCTGCTCGCCAGGCCATTGCTACGCCGTCCCCTGTCGCTATCGGCGGATTGGTGGTGTGTTCGTATACCCTGCAAAGCCCGCCTGTGGCAAGCATCACTACCTTAGCGTGGATCTCTGTAAACTTCCCGCTCTCACGATCAAAGCTCAGCACCCCGCAGCAGCACCCGCCCTCATCGGTTAAAAGATCGATAACGAAATGATGCTCGTAAAGGGTCACGTTGGGGGCTGAACGCACCGCCTTGATGAGTCCCCATTCCACCGCCTGACCCGTGGTGTCTGCGGCATGGGCTACCCTGCGTCTTGTGTGTCCGCCTTCAATACCAAGTTGAAGATGATCCCCCTCGGTTGAGAACCCTATATCCAGACCCTCAAGCTCCCTGACAAGACGAGGCCCCTCCTTGACCATAACCTTAACCGCATCCGGGTCACAAAGCCCGTAGCCGGCTTTTACGGTATCTTCAAGATGCTGCTGAGGCGAATCGTCAGACCCCAATGCTGCAGCAATCCCGCCCTGCGCGTAGTTGGTGTTGGACTCGGAATCGTCTTTCTTTGTAAGAACGAGCACCTTACCATGGCGAGATACACGGTAGGCAAACCACAACCCGGCCATCCCCGACCCTACAACCAGAAAATCGGTTTCTAAACGCATGGATTAGAACCGCCAGGTCAGTTGAATACCTGGGATGTCGAACCGGGGAACTATCCCCAGACGACTGGAGCCAACCGGGGAGAAGAACGCAACATCCATCACGCTCGCAACTCGTGTAAGCAGCATAAGCCCCAGAAATGCGGTAGAGGTCTGCTGCGCCTTGCGCATGCGTATCCTCTGGTTCAGGAACTCTGTCCACAACGAGTCCGAGCCCCACATCCAGAAATCATCGCCCCTAAAGCTGTTTGAAGCTATATACTCCTGCTGGGCCGCAAGATCGTCCGGGTAAAGACTTCTGGCCTCGCGGGCCACAGAGACGTTGTAGTCGTCGGAGGAAAAATAGTTCTCCATCGCGCCAAGATAGGTCCGTGAACGGTTAAGGGGATTTGCGTCAGCATAAATCACCGTCATGCTTATCGACGAATTGCGTTTATTTGCTGCGTCCCATCCGAAACCGGCCGCCCCTGCAATCGCAAGCCCGTCGCCCCAGAGAAAAAGCTCGCCTTTTAGCCCGTAGCCTCGAATGAGCTCGCCTGTCCCTGGTAAAACAAGGGATGCCAGTGGCGCGAGCCTTTCTGCGCGGGAGGGCGGGGAGGGCGTGGAGGGCGGGGAGGGCTCGGTTATCGCAACTACCATATCCTGAGCATCCTCAGGCATCCGGGGTGTATCTGCACTCACGAAAATCAAAGCGATCATGAAACTCATCCGGGCCTCCTTTAGCGGATCACGCCGAGTTTGTATAGCTCAACCGTTTTCTCTTCGCCTTTGACGGCCTCAACGCGAAGGACATAGAATCCGGGAACAATATCGGTGAGAAGTTCATCGAGCGGAATGTCGTTGGCCATGCTTGGATCGAAGGATGGTTCTACGGTTCGCAATAGCTTGCCTGAGATGTCTATGATCTGAACCTTGAGCGCATCCACATCACCCAGCACAACGTGGAGGTACGCGTGATACCGAGCCGGGTTGGGGTAGACGTAGAGCCCTGATAGCAGAAGCAAGGGAGCAGCCTGGGCGGAAAAGACATCTTCGACAAGACCTGTGTTGGCCGGATCGTGCATCCACTGGCCCCATGAAAGCTGTGAACCTGTGGTGCGCCAGACGTGGACCTTGCCGCCCTCAGCGCCTGCAATCACCTCAAGTTTTCCGTCATCGTCGAGGTCGGCAAGAGTCAGCGCCTGTCCGATACCGAAGCGGGTGTAGAGGGTTTTGTAGGGCTTCCGTGCACCTCGTTTGATAAGGTAGACCCCGTGATCTGGCGAACCTATGACGATCTCTCGCTCGCCGTCCGCGTCAAAGTCTGCAACGACCGGCGAGGAGCGGAACGCAAATGGTTCCTCAAAAGTGATAAAGTAGAGGTATCCGCCGTGCTCGTAAGGCTCCTGGACCTCGTAGGTTTCAGGAAAGACTAAAGGATACCCCGGGACTGCGGCACCGTTGGCGTCAAGCGCCCACAGGCCGTTGGCAGAACCGAATAAGACCTCAGGCAGGCCGTCGGAATCAAGGTCGGCAAGCGCAGGCGAGGTGACAGGCGAAGCAAAGGTGCGGCTTGAGCGGTATTCGACGGTTCCGTTCTGGGAAACCAAGAGGTAGCGGTAGTTGTTGTACTCGTAAACGAAAGCGATAATCTCACGCTCGCCGTCGCCGTCGATGTCAGCAACAATTGGTGGAATCACGTTCTGGGACGAACCTATCCCCAGCTCCAAGGGAAAGCCTTCGGCAAGATTGCCGGCCGCATCAAACAGATAAAGCCGGCCTGAGGTGGCAAGGAGCGCAAATCGGGCAGGCGAGCGCTGGACCAGCGCGAAGCCCGGCCTTACCTCCTCACCTATATCAAGGGGATAGCCGGGAAGAACCTTAGCCGTATCGGCCTCTACGTCTATTGCATACACCTTCCCGAACTCGTCAACGGTCAGTATCTCAAGATCAGAGTCTTCATCGAGATCGGCAAGCATGGGTGCTGCAAAGCTGCGGCCATCCATGCGGAAGGGAAATCCACTCTTCTGGGCGGCAAAAGCGCCCCCCAAAAGGCTGTCAGGATCGTAGACCGAGATCTGACCGGTCTCTCCGACAAGCACAACCTCATCCAGCCCGTCGCCGTCCACATCGCCAAGAGCTGCAGGGGAAGAAAGCTGATCGTCAAATGTGAGGAACATCGGTTCAGAACCGTTGTAGGGCGAACCGTCTGAGCGCCAGGCAAAGCCTATCCTGCGCTCACCGGAGCTGGAGGGCACACCAAAAGCGATCAACTCTTTATCTCCGTCACCGTCAAGATCGGAAGCAAAGACCGAGTTGATCTCATCAAGATAATAAGCCTCCTGGGGAAAGCCGCCAAGCTTGCCCTCAAAGGAGATCTCTACACGCATAACGGTGTCGGAGGAATCAAGAACCCTGATGGTTATGCCCGTCTCGCCGTAGTAACCTTCGGTTGAAGGATTGGTTTGTGGGCCGAACTCAGCGTTGCCGCCTTGAAAGAACGGGTCGAACTCCGAGCCCTGGGTGGCGTAAGCGCCTGAACTCTCATACCATAAAAGCTCGTAGTCCTGGATGCCGTCCGCCTCTTCCATCTTTACCGCGTTGTGCTTGCCGTAAGCGGTCCAGACGTTGATGTAGTTGTAGTCGCCCCACTCATCAATCACATCCTCGTCAACGTGCCAGATGATTACCCCTGAACCGGGCTGAAACGCATCGTACTCGCCATCCACCACCCACACAGGCACACCGCCTTTCACGTCTACCTCAACCGTATCCTTGGCCTTGACGTCTGCCTGGCGGTTCTCTATCAAAAAATATTCCTTATCACGGATAGGAACCTTTATAAGGGTAGGACGGGTTTTCGTCTCCCACTCAGGAATCAGAAGGGTATCGAACTCGGCAGAATAGAGGGAGATGGTAGTGTCCTTGGTAACTACAATCGGGTCTTCCCAGCCGAACCAGTAGCGGTGGAACGCATCGTGCATCGAGGGTATCTGGCCTGCAGGGTATCCGAGCCAGCCGCCGCCTGCCATAAGCGACCATGCGCCCACACCCTGGGTGTAACCTGTGACGTCGTAAAGATCGTATGCCCCCAAAAGATGCGCAAACTCATGGTAATGGATGCCTGGCAGGCCGGTCATCACACCTTCAACGCGCGGGCTCTCAGGAACGATGGATGCGGTCTTTATTCCAACCCCGTTGACTAAAACCGAATCTTGTCCAGTATAAGCCTCCAGTGCCCCGGGTGTTACCGTGGCTGAGGCAAGATCGCTCACGTACCCGTAGTAAAACGAGGACTGGCTGGTGCTTCCCGCATGGAAGATGACGATCATGTCGAAGCTGCGGCCGTTGTGAACGTAGTGGTATCGGGAGAAGTCTATCTCAGGATCGGAGGCGGCGGCAAGCAAGGCGTCGCGCATGAAAAGGGTTAAACCCCGATCCAGGTTGCTGGTGTCCCCGTAGTAGGCCATCTTGTGCGGGGCCTGGTAGCACCGGAACGGGTCTTTTGGATAAACATCGTATTCGATCACCAGACGTCCTCTGGAGTTCAAGAGATAAAAATTTCGCAGTCCCTCCATCTGGTTCTCGAAGTAGGTCTTATCGTGCGGCGGATCGTATGAAAGACCGTCGGAGGGCGAACCGAAGCCGCAAAGGTCCATCTTCCCGTTGCCCCAGGTGGAGGGGTCGTCATCGGTGGGAAACTCGACCCTTATGGCAAGAACCCGCAAGGTCCCGGGAACCGGAATACCTGCCATGGATTGAAGATACTCTCTCGCCGCGGTGTTCACACGCGTAGGGGTGGTGGCCGAACGATACAGCAAACTTTTATAATAAGGATCATCCAGCCTGGATTGGTAAGGCTGGACCGGTACCTTGATGCGTTCTGCAAACAATAGAGTCGAAGCCAGAAGACCCAATATGGCCGCTCGTTTGATCATAAGTCTCTTACTCCTTCCATCGAACTAAAAACAAAGAAAGCCTCGGCTGCCTTCATGGGTGTTTTACAAGCGGAGAGAGAGGGATTCGAACCCCCGGGACCTTGCGGCCCACACGATTTCGAGTCGTGCGCTTTCGTCCACTCAGCCATCTCTCCTACTTGCGGGCACGCTTGCAAGCAATCGCGCCCGCATAAATCTCATTACACATCTTGCTTCTCCGGCTCCTCGATCTTTGCGTCACGACGTTCACGGAAGAAGGACTGCATCAGCGCCGCCGATTCATCCGCTAAGACGCCCTCTTGCACCTCGAATGTATGATTCAGGCGCTCGTCCTGCCCTATCTTGAAAAGCGACGCAACCCCGCCGAACTTGGGGTCTCGTATGCCGAAAACCACCCGCGGAATGCGTGCAAGCACCGCCGCGCCCGCACACATAACGCAAGGCTCTACAGTAACGTAGAGCACCGTATCCAGAAGCCGCCAAGACCCCAACGCCGACGCCGCCGCCGTAATGGCTACAATCTCCGCGTGTGCCGTAGGGTCCTGCAATCGCTCTATCTGGTTGTGCCCCCGGCCTATTACGCGGCCATCATGAACAATCACAGCGCCAACCGGGGTCTCGCCCTCGGTAAAGGCCAGCTCAGCCTCACGCAACGCCTCACGCATCCATCGTTCGTCCAAATCTATCAATTATCTCCTCTCATCGTCTCCCTCCCCGATTTAAGATTAAGAATAGCGATAAGTTGGACGCTGTCAACCCGCCCGCCCGTAACACCCGTAACACCCGTAACACCCGTAACACACCTTTTTACCGTTGGAGGATTACACCCCAGATGTTTATGAACCTGTAGGGGCACGGCATGCCGTGCCCCTACGAATATATAAAGCGGCCCCTGGGGCCGCTTTATACGCCCGGAGGGATTCGAACCCACAACCTGCTGATCCGTAGTCAGCTGCTCTATCCAGTTGAGCCACGGGCGCAATAGATGTATTCTAGCAAGAGAGAAGCGTTTGTCAAGAATGCGGGCCGACCTCGAGGTCGACCCCTACATTTCTCCGCAAACGGCGTCCTTTAATTTCCCGCCGAACGGTGGCACTTCGCCCCGGAGGGAAAGGAAGTAATGGTTCTCCTCGCCCTCTGGGAGAGGAGTTAGAGGTGAGGGTCTGCGATCTTTTGTCCGAAGGACAAAAGGAGCATTTATCCGGGGTCCCCGCGAAGGTACATCAGTAGCTTCGTGGGGTAAATATCCGGGGTCCCCGCGGACGCACGAAGTGCGTTCGTGGGGTAATTCTACCAGTAAAGCTCGAAGCGCGCGCCAATCCCTATAAACAAACGCCAGTCCCAGTCGTCGGCAAAATAACTTAAATCAACACCGCCTTCACCGAAGAAGTGCGAGTATCTCGAGACAACGTAAGCTGCGCCGCCACCTAAGGTAATCCAAACCCGGGAAGAGGTGATGTCTCCGATATCGCTTATTATGGATGTAACGCCTATGCCCAGCCCTCCGAAGCCATAAGGACGCCAATCCTTGTAGCTTCCCATGAATACCCCCTCGATCGGCGAACCCATGTTCAGACCCAGATAGTTCGAGTTTTCGTAGGCGGTAAGTTCAAGGATGTTGGTTCGCACCCAGATTTGATTCTTGTAAAGGTTCAGCATCGCCTCGCCCTGGAAGCTGACCGGATAAAGGGACTCGTCGCCTTCAAAGAACCCCACCGAAAGCTTGGGTCCGAGCATCAAGGGAAAGGTTTTCTTGCTTCTACGCGCCGCATCCATGGATAAGGGACATAGGATCACGGCAATAACAACGATAAGTACAATGCGTTTCATAAACTCCTCCAAAGTTTAAGGCCACAAAAAAGATGGCCGGCGTAAACGTCCGACCATCATACCAAGGGAGGAGGGGTTAGTCAAGCCTTAGGGTCGTAAACCCCGGCCAGGCGATTTATCTTTCAGGGGCAGGGGACCTCTCTCCTCTTCCTGAGCCGTAACCTGAACCTTCAGGACCACGGCGTCCGCCATGACGAAGGCTCTTCATCTTCTCGATCTGCTCATCGGTTAGTATCTTGCGTGCGGCAAAGTATGTATCCACCTGAGCCAGTTGAAGATCGGTTCGAAGCGAGCCTATCTCACGGATCTTTGCCTTGATCTTGGACTCGTTGGGCTCGTCGGCATCCATGAGCTTTTTAAGTTCAAGCTGCTCGCGCTCTATCTTCTGTTTTATCTCAAGCACCTTTTCCTGATGGGAGTAGCAAAGCTCCTTGAGCTTATCCTGCTGGTCTTCGGTAAGGTTGAGTTCCTCCGCGGCCTGGGGGGTGAGAAGCAGGCCAAGTCGCAGACCTCCGAAGTGCCCCGGACCTTCATGCTGGCCGCGCGGCGCCCCGAAGAGACCGGCCAGGATTAAGGGCAGTGCTGCCGCTATTCTAAGCATACTATTCCTCCTTAATTAAAGGATTGATTCGTAACTGTTTGACACCAACACATCAAAAAGGTTTAATCGGCCTTGACAGCCTGGCTGCACCGGCTATGCTTAACAGATGCCAATTCTTATGCTTGCTCTCTGCGGGGTGATGGACACGTTAGAATTACCGGAACCTGCCGCTGCTATCTTTACGACAACCGAGGGCAAGCTCGGGTATCTTTCAAGAACCGGCGAGGAGATATTAATAAAAGAAGAAGAAGGGTGGAAAAAATTTCCCCTGCCCGAGCGCTTCCTTCTGACAGAAAGGATTCTTGTAAAAGGAACCCTCTGTTACATCCTTGCAGGGCGCACCCTGAGGCTTTTTGATCTGCGCACCTCGCGCAAAGCAGTGATCGCTGAGGACGTTGACGATGCGGCAATCAACCGCTACGGCGAGTTATGGGTGCTTTCTGCGTTCAAACTGCGGCGGCTCTCGCCTTTGGGAAGGGAACTTGAGATTCGCAAACTCAAGACCCTGCCTCGATCGGTATGGATTACAGGAGACAGCCTATATCTGGCAGATAAGGAGATGCCTCTTCTGGACGAGAAAATGACGGAAGAGCTCAAGGAGGCCGGAGTGACTGCTGAACAGCTTGCCCCTTCGCAACTTGCTTTGCACGGTAAAGGTCTTTACGTATTGCTGGATTCGAGGAGGGTGCTACGGGTGTTACGGGTGTTACGGGTCTCGACGCCCGAGGGTTAGCTGCGCAAGGATGGGATTGATACTCCTGCTGTTGTCCTCGATTCTTACCCCCCATGATGAGATCCTTGTCCTTGAGCCGGGACGAAGCGAGTATCCATTGATCTATCCTCTTGTGGTTGAAGGGACGTTTAAGATGGACTCCATAGACGCGGCGTATGAGATAAGGGATGGGGCGCTTTACCTTGAGGCACCACCTGCTGAGACCTTGATAGTGAATGCCCGCTACGTGAGCCTTGTAGATACCGCTCTGGCTCCGGTAGGAATCCACGAGCCAACTACCCAAACCCGCTTCCTATCCGACTCGGTTTCAAGAAGACCACCGGTGCAAACACGGGAGGCTTTGGAGGTGCACGGATCAAAGACCTTTTCCATATCGGTAAACGAGAAGGGGGTAAGCGACCTTGACCAGGGGCTTTCGGTCGACGTATCCGGCCAGCTTTCAGGTGTTGACGTCCAGGCCTGCATTACCGACGAGGAAGGAACGTTTGTTTCCGAGGGCACTACCGAACGCATCGAGGAGTTCGACAGGATCGCGATAAGCCTTTCTCAGGATCAATGGAAGCTTTCCATGGGTGATCTTGACCTTGCCCATCCCCTGCCCAGCTACGGAACGATCGAGCGAAGATTGCAGGGCGCAACAGGAGAGGTTTCGTTTAACAGATTCAAAACAGCAGGCGCGTTCGGCATAGACGGTTCAAAACAGGGACGTGAGGTATTAAAGACCGAAGACGGCAAACAGGGACCTTATTTTATAGGCTCAAGGGAGTCGAATCAGCCCGTGATTCCGGGGAGCGAACGGGTGTACCTGGACGGCAGGCTCATGGAGAGGGGTATCAAAAAGGACTACGTGATAGACTACTCGACGGGCGAGATAACCTTCACAAATTATCGAAGGATAGATGCAATGTCAAGGCTTGAGGCGGATTACAACTACTCAGGCACGGACTACAGCTCAAACAACGAGCTTGCAGGGTTTAATACAGGGCCTTTTGAGGGGCTCTTTTACCGTGAGGCCGACTCGCGCACCCATCTATTTCACTCCTGGTCGCAAGAGCAGCAGGCGGTATTGGATACCGCGAAAGGCGGCGAGGCGGTGCTTGCAGGCGGACGCTATGTCGGCGAAAACAAGGGGAGCTATGTGATCGAGGACGGCCACTACGTATGGGCTGGACCTGGTGCAGGCTCATATGAGGTAAGCTTCCGCAGGGTCGAGGCAGGCGGGGACTACGTGCTCGATCCTGATTCAGGCTTCTTCCGCTACATTGGACCGGATGCGGGCGACTACCTGGCCGAGATACTCACGAGCTTGCCTTCGCGCGAGGAGGCGGTATTCTTATCCCTGGACGAAGACATAGGAGCTTTGAATCTTTCCCTGAGCGGCATCGGCTCGCGCCGAACACCGAATCTTTACAACGAAAGTTATACCCTATTCGGCCACGCGCACCGGATAGAGACAGGGATAGAAACCGAACATATCCAGGTAGAGCTTGACCATAGATTACAGACACCTGAGGTTTGGATTCCTTCAGACGGGGATGATGCGGACGCGGCGGACCGCTGGAATCGCGACTCGCTGCCCCCAGGCTTCAACGAACAAAACATTGGGGTTACGGTGATTCCTGTGGAGTCCTTAACACTAGTGGCCCAGGGTGGGCATCTCTGGACCCAAGAACACGAGTTCAGGGCAGGGATGACGTCAACCGCGCCCTTCTTTGATCTTTCGGCGAACTGGCTAAAAGAACGGCAGCGCGCGCAGGCAAACCTCTATCCGCGCATAGGCATATTTATCCCGCTTGCAGGGCTGGGTTTTGATAACCGCATGGATACTATCAACACAAGAAACATCGAACCCATGCTCGGCATCAGGGCCCACCCAATGAACGAACTGACCCTGGAGAGCAAGGCGTCGCGCCGCATCGATCAGAGAAAGAATACGGATTGGGAGGATACCCTTTATTACGACCGGCTCGGTATCGGCGGTGATTGGGGGGGTGAAAAGCTTTCTCTATCGGCCAACACCGGGATAGAAAGGATATCCTACCTGGACACCCTGGTGGGTGGGGGCTGGCAGGCGTTCTACGCAGACCTTTATACGGACTACACCCCATCCTCACGCATAAGGCTTTACGCTGATCTGTCCCAGCATACCACCCGCAGCACTTCCGAGATCGTAGAGTACGTGCCTGTCGAGCCGGGCACCGGAGACTACTCAAGGGACCCGGAAACCGGAGAGTATATCCCTGATGAGCATGGAAACTACAAAAAGACAGTAAGAACCGAGGAAGGGATAACGCCTGAGATCGAGCGCAGTGCGAATCTAGGCGCGAATTTAAGCTTTGATCTCGCAAGGCTCTGGGGTGCTGTGGCCTATCAGGAATCGCCTGCATCGAACTCCCTTATCGCATCTGGAAGGATCACGCTCTTGCCAAGGGAAACGATTCTCAACATTATCCTTGAACCTAACTACCGAAACCAGCGCTTCCCTTCATGGGGCTGGACCGACGAAACCCTGGAAGGCTGGGGCAGCCGGGTTGAGATTCGCTCGCGCGTGCACCCCGATTATCTCGTGAGGATCGAGGGCTCCTACGATGCCGAGAACAGGCACAGGGGCCAGCAGCCCCTGCGTTCACGGAAGGAAACAGCGGTAAGCCTCTCCCCTATCATAGACCTGGGGTTGAAGATCGAGCCCGAGATCGGCTTCGGCACGCTCACGGCAGAGGAGCCTTTATACTACCCTGATCTGGGCTGGATAGTTATCCGTCGGGTATGGGCGGGCGCCGATCTCCAGAAGAGGTTCGGGGAGTTGAAGTTGACCGCCGGAGCGCTCCTGACCCAGCGTCAGCCGAACGTTGCAAATCTTCCCTACCTTATATCCCGCGACGACCCGCCGGGCCTGCACCCTTCGTGGACCGCTGGTGCGGAGCGTTCCATGGGCAAAGGACTTTCCATACGGCTGGAGTACGAGGGCAACCTGTACCCTGACGAGCGAGGCCTCGAGAATGAATTCGAGCTTTCAGCAGGGATGTACTTCTAATAATCCCATTCCCCCAAGTAGCCACAGATGAATAGACCAATCAGATTAAAAGGAACAGACTACTGGTTCGAGTCCGGCAGTACCAGTTCGCGCAGGCCGGATTGCTTCAGTTCGGCAAAGGCGCGGTTGCCCTTGAGATAGACGTCTTTAACCGGCTCGGGCAGCTGCGAGGCCTTAAGCACTTCTATCCAGGTTCTCTCTTTTAAAGTAAAAACGAGGACGCTGTCTGCTTTGGCAACTATCCCGTCAGGACAGCGGTCGAGGTTGAGATCGTGGATGGAGTAGACGAGCGAACGCGTGGCATTCTCGGTAACGACCCAGGAGTTTATATCTCCCAGAAACGACCTGACGCGGTCGGCCTCGGCACGGGTTTTGAAGAATCCTACCCGGAACTTTGTAAGCCCTTGCTCTTCGAGCGTATAGTAGGGAAGCCCCTGCCTGGCCAGCTTCTCCATGAGCGGACCGAAGCTTGCAGGGTCTCTAAACGCGCCGACCTGAAGTGAAAAGGCCTTGCCCTCGGTTACCCTGACCGACTGCACAAGGTAGCCTCTGGTCTTTGGGCTTGCCCCGGGAAGGGCAAGCCTGTCGCCGCAGACAAACAAAGGCTTGCCAAAGAACGGATAGGCTGAGCTGCGGGTGTTATGGGTGTTACGGGTGCAGGAGGCGTTGAACGTATCTGTTGGTATGAGTGCAGGCAGGCTGAAGGTCATTAGATTATTACCGGCAAGCACGGTTGCAAAGCCCTCGGAATCTATCGCTGAGAGCCTTCGGATACCGGCAATGGTGCTACGGGCAAGAACGGTTGCAGACAAAGGGTCTACGAGCAACAGTTCGGCAGGTGTCGCGGCGAGCGCCTTGCCCTGCCAGGCAGAGACGCGTGTGGGTGCGGAGCCGAGATCAAGGGACGATGCCTTCTTGGTCGTGAGGTTGAAGAAACGAAGCCCTGCCGAGTCCCGATCAACCAGGGTCGAGCCGATGAGCAAGGGATAGCGCGGCGACCACGGAAGCTTCACGTCGGCGATCTTTTTGGTGTTGGGATTGTAGGTGAACGCATTAAGCCCCTGCGAGGGAATAAAGAGTAACTCGCCTCGCGGCAGCAGGAACATAGAAGAAGCCAAGCGAGGCAGCCCGTAGGTGTAAAGAAGGTTCATCTTTGCAGCCGAGCCTTGAACCACGCTTAAGGCGTCCGCGCCGAGAAGATATATTCGATCGCCTGCGCCGACCAATGCAGAGCTGTAGGCCCGATCCAGGCGAAAGGCCGTCGAGACCTGTTCATTGACGGTATCTACGGCAAAAAGCGCCTGGGAGGTAAGAACGTAGGGACGCGAACCAACGAGTATGGTAACCGGGATTCCAAAAAGCGGAACCCTTCTTGAGCCTTCAGTGGTTACGATCCTGAGATCGGGGCTATCCAGAAGATAAGCCTTTCGTCCATGCTCGACATAGGAAACAGCAAGTACGGTGGATGCAAGGAGCGCTAAGGAAGCGAGTAGTCTCACCGCTCCCCAATGGCCATGAGGGTTATGCGAACGATAAGCTCGTCGTATGAGATACCAACGACCTCGGCTTCGGCGGGCAGGTCGCTCACGTCGGTCAGGCCCGGGATGGTATTGACCTCAAGCAGATAGGGCTGGGAGTTTTCTGCAAGCATGAAGTCAACCCTTCCGAAGTGCCTTGCGCCTATGGATCGGAAGGCGCGCAACGCCAGCTCCTGAGTGAGCCTGGTTTGCTCCGGGTCCATGCGGGCAGGACAGATGAACTGTGTTGCACCTTTCGTGTATTTGGCCTGATAGTCGTAGAACTCCTGGGTCTTGGGAACGAGCTCGAGCAAAGGCATGGCCTTATCGCCAAGTATGCCTGCGGTTCCGGTCATGCCTGATATGAACTCTTCAAGGAGTACGTCACCGAACTCTGCCTGAACGCGCCTGGTCTGCTCAAGCAGCGCAAGCTCCTCGTGAACGATGTGCACGCCGACGCTTGAGCCTTCGAACCGCGGCTTGACTATCACGGGGAAGCCGAACTCCGCCGCCGCCTTTTGAGCCGCCGGTACGTAATCTGCATCTCCTGGAATAGGAATAAATCGGGGGGTAGGGATGTCGTTGCGGGCGAAAATCCACTTCGAGACCCACTTGTCCATACCTACTGCCGAGGCTTCGACCCCTGAACCGGTGTAAGGTATGCCTGCAACCTCTGCGAAGCCCTGGAAGGAACCGTCCTCCCCTGCTTTGCCGTGAAGGGCGATGAAGATAACGTCCGGTTTCTCTTTTAAGAGTTTTGGCAGATCGTCGGGCGAGGCGAGATCGAAGCTCACCGCCTCTACACCCTGACGTCTGAGCGCCTCGAACACGTTGCGGCCCGAAAGCAAGGATATCTCGCGCTCAGAGGACCAGCCTCCGGAAACCACCACCACCCGCTTATCCTTGAGTGGTGCAATCAATTCCTTATCCATCGAACCTCCTTTTCATCCTCCTTTTCGCTAGAAACGAAAAGTTCGGAACCAGATACCTTGAATCTGTAAATCCTGGTTCGACATCTATCTTTTTTATCCTCCTTTTCGCTAGAAGCGAAAAGATCGGAGTCCACCTAAACCCTATATTAAACCCAAATGAACCTTGCAGAGCCATCACGCAACCTCACCTACTCTTCCCCGCTTCTGCCGCCGCCCTTGTTTTTTATAACCCCCAGTTGTTGCGATCTTTGCTCGCAGAGCGAGCAAAGGAGCATATCTAACCATACTGGGGGTAGCAGCATTTTTTGTACTTCTTGCCCGATCCGCAGGGACAAGGATCGTTGCGTCCTACCTTTTTCTTTACCTTAACCGGTTTCTGCCTGCCCTGAGATTGTCCGGCCTCGGGATTAGAGGATGCACCGGCCACTGCAGAGGAAGCACTTTCCTGGTAGGCATGCACCGGAGCCTGCCGCCTGACCGGCACCTGCCTGAGCTGGGCCCGAAACAGAAGCTTGGTGGTCTCGCGCTGCAGGGACCTCACCATCTCCTCGTACTTGGTGTACGCCTCCCTCTTGTACTCGATGATGGGGTCCTTCTGCCCGTAGCCGCGCAGGCCTATGCCGCGCTTAAGTTCGTCCATCTCCCGCAGGTGATCGCGCCAGTGCCGGTCAATACCGGTCAGAAGGACCAGGCTCTGAAGTTCTCCGAACTGCTCCTCGCCAAGCGTTTCACGGCGTATCTTAAACGCCTCATCCGCCCGATCGTTAAGCATCCCGATAAGCTCTTCGAGCTTGATCTTTGCTCGCTCCTCTAAAGACGGCATCTCAAAATTAAGCATGAAGTAGCTTACGAAGTCAATCTCTAACCCTTCCCAGTCCCATTCATCACCGCTGTGGCCCGCGCAATGAGTATCCACTATGGAGTTGATTACCTCGCTGAAATAGAATCGGCATAACCCGTCGAGGTCCTCGCCTGCAAGGATCTCATCACGTGTGGCACAGATCTCCTCGCGCTGCCGGTTCATCACGTCATCGTACTCAAGAAGCCGCCTTCGCATCTCGAAGTTGTTCTGTTCTACACGCTTCTGGGCGTTCTCGATGGCGCGGGTGACAAGTGGCGACGATATAGGCTCCATCTCCTTGCCGCCGAACCGCTCGATAACCTGCTGCATACGGTCGGCACCGAAGATTCTTAAAAGATCGTCCTCAAGGCTTAAAAAGAAGCTGGAGGCGCCCGGATCGCCCTGGCGTCCTGAGCGTCCGCGAAGCTGGTTGTCTATCCTTCGGGATTCGTGGCGCTCGGTTCCGAGAATGATGAACCCGCGTGGGAAATCCGCCTGGCATTCTTTGGAACGCTTGAAACGCTCTATCTCGGCGTCGCTATTGGCCTCCTCGACATTGCATCGGCTGGGGATTTCGAGCACCTGAGGTGCAAGCTTGATGTCGGTCCCGCGGCCGGCCATGTTGGTGGCTATGGTTACCTTATGCGTCTGCCCTGCCTCGCGCACTATCTCCGCTTCCTTCTGGTGATGTTTGGCGTTCAGAACGTTATGGTTGATGCCTTCACGCTTGAGCATACGCGCGAGGGTTTCGGAGACGTCTACCGAGGTAGTGCCTACGAGAATCGGCCTGCCGGTCTGGTGCAACCCTTTAATCTTTTCAATCACCGCCTTGTACTTCTCGGCGCGTGTCTTGTAGACGACGTCCGTGTAGTCAATCCGGCGAACCGGCTTGTTGGTAGGGACCCCCATCACCTCAAGCTTGTAGATGTTCCAGAACTCCCCTGCCTCGGTTAAAGCGGTGCCTGTCATTCCGGCGAGCTTTTCGTACATGCGGAAGTAGTTCTGGTGGGTTATCGTGGCAACGGTCTGGGTCTCCTCCTGGACCCTGACCCCTTCCTTGGCCTCAAGCGCCTCGTGCAGGCCGTCGGAGTAGCGCCGGCCCGGCTGGGGACGACCGGTGAATGGATCAACGATTATGACCTTGCCATCGGCTACGATGTAATCTTCGTCGCGGTCGAACAGAACGTAGGCCTTCAGAAGAGCGTAGTGGTTGTTGAGCATCTCGCTCCTTTGGGCGTACTCATTGTATAGCTCTTCCTTTGCCTTGAGCTTCTGTTTGGGGTTAAGGTCTGCACGCTTATCTATCTCAGCAAGTCCTGTGGAAAGATCGGGCAGGGTAAAGGCATCGGTGTCAGCCGGATTGAGGAGTGCTCGTCCCTTCTCGTTCAGCTCAACCGCACGCATGTGCTCGTCGTAGGTGAAGTAGTTCTCGGCATCAAGTTCGTGAACCTTCTTGTCTCGCATCAGTGAATTCTCAACACCCTCAACGAGCCGCATCATCGGCCCTTCCTTGAGGATTCTCAGAAGCCTCTTGTGCTTCGGGGTGGAGCGCTTGACCATCAGCAGGAGCCGGGCGGCATCCATCTCTTTTTCTTCTTCGATAAGCCCTTCCGCCTCGGCCACCCGATCGGTGGAGAGCCGCTGCTGCGCATGAAAGAGCCTTTCCACGCCGGACCTGTAGCGCATGTATCCGCGATCCACGTATTCGGTCGAACCGGAGATGATGAGAGGGGTTCGCGCCTCGTCTATCAAAACCGAGTCAACCTCGTCCACTATTGCAAAAGAGTGGCTGCGCTGCACCTTTTGTTCAAGCGAGTGCACCATGTTGTCTCTAAGGTAGTCGAACCCGAACTCGTTGTTCGTGCCGTAGGCGATGTCGCAAGCATACATAGGCTGCCGCTCGGCGGGGCTCATGCCGGTCTGGATAACGCCGATCGAAAGACCGAGGTATTCATAGATCGGTCCCATCCACTCCCGGTCACGTGCCGCAAGGTAGTCGTTGACGGTAACGAGGTGAGCGCCCCGGCCCATGAGCGCGTTGAGGTACAGAGGCATGGTGGCAACCAGGGTCTTACCCTCGCCTGTACGCATCTCGGCGATCTTGCCCTCGTGAAGCACCACCGCGCCTATAACCTGCACGTTGAAGGGAAACATGTCCCAGGTGGTCTCAAATTCGCGAACGTCCCAGATGTTGCCCAGGAGCAGGTAGCACGCCTCGCGCACCATGGTGAACGCCTCGACCATTATCGGCTCAAGCGCCTCGTTGGCCTTGCTCTTCCAGAACTCCTTGCGCTCACCCTCGTCTACCTTCTTGACCTCCGCTTCGATCTTCTTGGCCCTTTCTGAGAACCTCTTCTGCCACGCCCTGGTGCGCGCCACCAACGCCGGACGAACCCTTTCCTGAAGAATCTTCTTGGCCTCAAGCCAGGCCTTTGCCGCACCCTTCTCCTTGGCCTCCAACTCCTCGCGAAGCTCCTTGTATAAAGGTCTTCCCACCTCCTCCTCGAGATGCTCGCAGAGCCAGTCGTCGCCTGCGCCTGCCCAGGGGTTGTTTGCTCTGACCTCGTTTTCGATCCCCCAGTAGATCGCTCGCCAGTCGAACTCCGGCGGCTCGCCCTTCTCCCCGTCGGCAAACCACTGCGCTGCCTTCTCTTCTGCCTCGCGGAGTTTCTTACCTCGTTCTGGATCGTCAGGAGAAATATCAGAAACAAGCTCTGCCCAGCGGCGCTCGAACTCTGCCGACTGTTTGCGAATCTCCTCCACACTCATTCCTGCCAGATGGGTGATGGGAGGCGGATCGGACGGATCCACCGACCCGTAATCGTGAAGCGCGATCAGGAGGTCGTTGACCTCCTCAACCAGAGGCATCATCCGGCGAATCTCACGATCCTGCTTGGTCCCGAATATCTTCTGCAAAACGTTAGCCATACTGCCTATATTATGTAAGGATTCAGCCGCATGTCAACCCGCCCCTCACAGCCATTTCAAGTCTGTGTTTATACTCCAAGCCGATTTGCCGGCTCCCTGCGATCTTTTGCCCTCCAGGCAAAAGGAGCATAGGGGGGTCCCCATTCGGAGACGGAGTATCCGAATGGGGTAAAAAAAGGAGCATTAGTTGACAATACTCGCCACACGCATAGACTCATCCATGATGCGCAGGCTGCTGCTAATCCCTCCTCTGGCTTTAACGATGCTTCTTTTCTGCAACCCCAAGCCGCCTAAAGTTGTGCTGCACAACGCCTGCTCAGGATATACCGAGCTGCGAAAAATCCCCTTCCCGACTAAGCATACGAAAACCCTGCTCGATTCACTGGGATTGCCCGACTCACTTGGGGAGCCGGACAGGTCAGCGGCCTATCAGATAGATACGCGCATCTGCGTCCACCCTAAAGACAAAAGGCGGCTCAAGGCGCTTGATTCCATCTTTCCCCAGGCCGAGATTGTTGAGGACGAGGAAAGGGGAGTGATTCATATATGGGCCGGCATCAATGCACTTAGCTTCGATTCGATGCCATTCTTGCGCCGGATACTGGTTCTTAACGGAACCGGAAAACCAGGTCTGGCCCGCGACGTCGCCTACCGGTTCAGAATCAAATTCGGCCTTTTTCCGCTCCAGCCCCAGACAGCGGACGCAGATACCTTCTCCAAGACCGTGCTCTACTGCCCTTCAAAAGACGTACATCTGGCCAAAAGGCTCATTAACTACCTGAGAACGGGTAAGGTTGAGGTGCGAACCAATCTTGTGGATATGGTTCTGGTGCTTGGCGCGGATATGCTGAATCCAACCGCAAAGGCTAAGCACTTCAGGGGTATTTCGATCGTCGTGAAGAAGTCGCTTTTTACGCTTTTCGTCTACAAAAATGGAGCCATGATAGAGAAATATCCGGTAGCTTTAGGTAAGAATAAGGGCGACAAGCAGAAGGTGGGCGACAACCGCACGCCTCTAGGCGATTTTACGATCACCTCGATTGAGGATTCGCACGACTGGGAGCACGATTTTGCCGACGATACGTTGGGGCCGATAAAGGGCGCTTACGGCCCGTGGTTCTTGAGGCTCTCGACACTGGCTTCTGAGACAAAATCTGGGAACC
Source organism: Caldifarciminota bacterium (assembly GCA_023128825.1). Taxonomy (GTDB): domain Bacteria; phylum Hydrothermota; class Tepidihabitantia; order B3-TA06; family B3-TA06; genus B3-TA06. The sequence goes on from JAGMDF010000016.1 coordinate 30,901, forward strand.
AGTGGAAGGGCATCGCAATCCACGGCACCCATGATGAGGCTTCGATAAGCACCAGAGCTTCTGAGGGCTGCATCCGCATGCGGAATGAGGACATCGCTGAACTCAAAAAAATGGTTAAGGTAGGGACGCCGGTGAGGATTGAAGAGTAACTACTCAACCTGAGATTACAAAGAAGTAGGGGTTGACCTCTGGGTTGGCTTATTTCTTTTTATTAGCAATGAATGTTGTAGAATACCAAGTATAGAAGTTCCTATATACAGAATCTACAAACCTCAAGGCAAACTCTCTGAACCTTGATTTGAGTAGCCACACGGCAAGAACAAAAATAAGCAATAATGCTGCGCTTAATCCAAGAGTAACGGAATCATATTCCCAGAACTTTCCTTGAGGTAAAGCTACATTTATGCAAGGAAGTATTAGTAGTAATAGCTGTTTGATTCCAATAGCACCAATCATTACAATCGAGATACATGCAGTAGCGATTATGCCTCTACATAAAGAGTAAATACCGTTGAAAATCTCTGTGTGTCGGCACACGTTTTGGGTTATAGTAAGCGCATAGCATAATTTGAAGGTTTCATTCCTCTGACGGTTAGAATCTTCATTAACAGAATCTGTTTCAAATGTCATAGCGAATGTGTCCTCAACGGCTTTCTTCAACTTGGTTAAAAACTCTACGGAGTAATACCGGTAGTCCTTCCTAAGCATTAATTCAGAAGGGTTCCCTCCCCATTTCTTACGTTGTCGTTTTTCTATTACTGTACCTAAAACTTGAATAAGATGTCCGAAGAAGTAACTCCCTGCCAGAAACAAAATTGACTCGCCCAAGCTTTTTACCTGAATCGGTAAACTCAATCCAACGAAGCTAACTAAGAACCAGTACACAACTAACAGCATAAGACCGCCCGGAATTATGTAAGCGACGAAGTCGTGGAAATTGAATTTATCCTGCATCTTCCAGAGGTTGTACTAATATTTTATACTTCTGTTCCTCAAATTGAGGTTCTTTGGGGGGCACCTCAATCGTAATATTACCATAGTTCTTGGTCGTTACGAGATATCGGGAAAAGTAATCCTTATAATATTTGTGGACTTCAATTACATCTTTATCTCCACACACTATTATATCAGCGGCGTTGATTGCCCTAAAACTTTCATCGTATATATTTTCTTCACTACCATGGTGAGGAGCAACGAATATATCAGCTTTCAAAGCTTCTTCTCCCAGCTTATCCAAAATATCACCCCATGCCTTTGAGCTTGCCTCACCACCAAACAAGACTTTTACGCCTTGGTGCTCAACCATTAGGACGTAACTCAAATCATGATAATCCTTTTTCGATTCATTAGCCGATTTGACTAATTCTGTTGTCGGAGAGAGTATCTCAATACCATCTTGTTGCCAGAAGTCATTTAAAGCCCCCCTATACAGTTTTAAACACTTTGGGGAATTACCTTTTTCCCTTAGTGCGAGATATGTCTCCCAATCGGTCTTATCGTAGGGGGAATTTTCCCAATCCTTTTCCGTAAAACTTTTGTTATGATTAGTATCCCAAAAATTAACTACACTGGTTGTTACGGCTAAACTTTTAAAACCTGTCATGTGGTCCATATCCGGATGGGTTAGGATAAAGCGAAAGATGTCTCTTCCTGGAAAATGTTGGTCAAGATAAGCTATTGGGTTTTGGAGGGAAGAATCTGATGGTGTATCTATGTAGTGCGACCCTGTTGTCAAGA
>JAGMDF010000017.1 GCA_023128825.1 Caldifarciminota bacterium
CGCTGGATCAAGATGAAGCCGCGGTCGTTTACGCGATCGGGATCGTACATAAGGAAGTAGCACTTTACATCTTGGCTCCTTTGAGTAAAGTGTAGGAAAAGAGGATGACATCATAATCGCTCAGTGCAAACAGGAAATGGCCACATGCAGATATTCTACAGATATTGGACTCCTCTTTGGACGGTGGTTGGGGTTTTACTAGGATTTGGTCTCAGTTTGCTTTTCTATCTTATTGTTGAGAGGATAAGACGCAAGAAGCGAATTCAAGAAACGATAGAGCGCATTAAGAAAAGTATGCACTTAAGCGATTCAAAACAAGCTATACGACGAATGGCAGATTTAATCCTTCAGTTTAGAGAAAAGGAACAAATTGAGATGCTCGACCAACTAGGATTAGAAAGCGCCCTCAATACCAGCACTGATGATGTTACTAAATGCATAATAGAAGAATTAAGATGGCTCTCCGTTTCATACGAAGCGAGCTTAGCTGACGGCGATGTGTTTACAGATAAACCCAAAGAAGATAAAAAGAGAGTTAGATCAATTCATAGCACCTTGTGGAATATAGCAATGACTCTCGTTGAGTATAGGCAATCAAAGAAATTGCTAGGACTTGCCTTCGATCTATTCGAGATTTTAGATAGTTATGCGATTAATCAAAACTATGTAAAAGTGATCCTCGATTCGATAGAATTCTATAAATACGTAGGGAAATACTCAGTAGGCATGGAATATGGCGTTTCTGGGTATAGCGTTAGTAATTTCAAATTCGGAATTGATGGAAGCATTAAACAGCTCTCTTCTCTTCGAGAGTCAATCAGTAAATCCTCTTTTGAAGAATCTAAAGTCTCCCGATTCTTGCATGCAATTGACTACTCAATAAACCTAATTGAAAAAGAGCGTCTTGAGAAAATTCATGAATGAAAAAGAAGAGATGAAAGCAGGCTTTGAAAGGAGGATGGTATGTCCGAATGGAAAGAACTTGCTCATTTCCTATATGGGAAAGGGTTCTGGTACGCCGATCCGATCCGGGAAATCAAAGGGCTTACCGAGAAGCAACTCTTCTGGGTGCCCAACGAGAATTCCCTGCCCATCATCTGGCAGGTTGGACACATCGCCCATCGTGAACGCTACCATGTCGGCTGGTTCCTCGAGGGTGAGAAGGGGGAGTTGATTCCTTCCCGCTATGAGGTGTTCGGCACCGAATGGTGTCCTTTGGAGCATCTTCACAAGTGGGTGGAATCAATCGAAGATGTCTCTGCCTGGGTCAAGGAAGTACGTGCAAAGACCCACGCGTTCATTGACTCACTATCCCCTGAAGATTTCCACAAGGTGCCTAAAACCTCGGAAGGACATCTTTCCATCGCTCACTGGCTGTTTATCACCACCAACCACACCGCGCTTCATATCGGCAGGATTCAATCGTTAAGGGCGATGATTGAGGGAACCAAGGAAAGGGCGTGCTGATGGTGTGTTACGGGCGGATTGACAAAGGTATGGATCTCTGTAGATTTTTGTTTGCCTGGTGAGGCTGAACCGTAATCTCGTATTAGAAGGAGGAGTAATGGAAAATCGGCTCGAAAACCTTAAATGGAAACCCATGTGGGTTACCCATCTGGGGTGCATCAAGGGGTGTCTGGATTATCTGGACATGGACGTATCCGATGCGTGGCTCTTCGGGGCGACCGGGCATGCCTTCTTAATCAACGTGCACGAACAGGTCTGTCCCTCAGGGCCAACCGCGTGGCACACCGAGATGCTCTTTAAGCTCGGCAAAAACGTCGGCTATGAGATCGACGGGGTATTCTCACATAAAGGGAAACCAGACTTCGAAGAGTCACGTAAAAAGGCCTGGGAGCACGTCAAGAAATCCATAGATGACGGTATTCCCTGCTACGGCTGGGAACTCGCTATACCTGAATTCTACGTAGTTACAGGCTACGATGATGTGGGATATCACTTCTCAGGTCCCATGCCTGAACCTGCCAAGATTCCTAAGCCCTGGCAGGAGCTTGCTGCCGGCGACATCGGTGTGATTGAGATGTATTCGGTGAAGCCAACAAAACCAGCGGACGATGCTACAACCGTCAAGCAGGCGTTTGAGTTCGCGCTTGAGCACGCCAGGAGTCCGAAGAAGTGGATATACGAGGGGTACAAGGCAGGTTTAGAAGGTTTTGATCTCTGGATCAAGGCGCTTGAAACTGATACCGCTGACGGGTTCGGCATGGCTTACAACGCCGCAGTATGGTGCGAGTGCCGCCACTTCGCGGTCGAATTTCTCAAGGAAGCCAAGGAACGGCTTAATGATTTCAAACTCGATCCCCTGTTCGACGAGGCAATATCCCACTACGACGTTGTTGCTCGTCAACTGAACCAGGTAAAGGAACTGTTCCCATTTATGACCCGTAAGCCCGAGCACATTCAGGATGAGGCACGAAGAAACAAGGCAATTGAAGTACTCAAAACGGCCCGTGCAGCCGAGGAGAAAGGACTCGAGTCTTTACAGAAGATCGTAGATGCTATGTAAAGTTTAGAGTCGGTCAAGGCTCTTGTGGTTTTTCGATGGGGAAGTTATTAACTAGGAGATAATTATGGCTAAACGCAATAGGCGTCAGTGGTTGATAGACCTCTTAAAAGAGGTTGAAGGTAAGATCGGCGAAGAAAGGCTGGTTCGGATCCTGGAGGAGCGGGGACGGACCTGCACCCCGGATTCCATGATCAATAAAGCAAAGAAAGCGGCCAAAGGTGCTGAAGATGATCAGGGATTCCTTGACAACCTCCAAAAGATCTACCCCATGCTGCAGCAAGAAAGCAACAAGGTATACGTCGTCTATCCCGAGTGCTACTGCACGGCGATGAAGAACTTCAAAGACGAAGTGCCCCGCTCCTACTGCTACTGCTCGGTTGGCTGGGTCAAGGAGATGTTCGAGCAAGCCTTGGACAGACCCGTCAAAGTCAAGCTGGAGTCCTCGGTACTGTGGGGAGATAAGGAGTGCAGGCTTAGGGTTCTCCTTTAATATACCTTGACAATTAGTGCGTTCGCTCTTATCCTTAACGCATGGATAAGAAAGAGGCCATCCGCGAGATAGAAGAACTCAGAGAAAAGATCAACTACCACAACCACCGCTACTACGTGCTGGCCCAGCCGGTTATATCCGATGCAGAGTACGACGCCCTGATGCGCCGTTTGATCGAGCTTGAGGAGCAATTTCCTGATCTTATTACACCTGACTCCCCAACCCAACGGGTAGGAGGTGCTCTGCTTAAGGGATTCGTACAGGTGCGTCACGAGGAACGGATGATGAGCCTGGATAACACCTACTCGGAGGACGATCTTCGCGAGTTCGACCGCAGGGTGAGGCAGGCGGTAGGGGATCAGGCATACGTCGTTCAGCAGAAGATAGACGGGGTTGCAGTCAGCCTGCGATACGAGGATGGGATTTTTACCAGGGGCGCAACCCGGGGCGACGGTCAAACCGGCGATGATATTACCGCCAACCTGCGCACCGTTAAGTCGATCCCTTTGAGGCTGTTTGAAGGGCCTTTATCCAAAGGGGTGCTGATAGTAAGGGGAGAGGTCTACATGCCGAAAGAGGAGTTTGCGAGAATCAACAATGAGCGCGAGGAGGAAGAGCTTGAGGTGTTTGCGAATCCGCGCAACGCGACCGCAGGAAGCTTAAAACTCCTTGATTCACGCGAGGTAGCTAAACGCAAGCTTGCTTTCATGGCGCACTCGCCCTTGCGGCCTGAGGGATGGCAATCCGATTCGCTCTACGATCTGCTCGAAGCATTGAAGCAGGCAGGAATTCCGATCATTCCCAACATGCGTCGCTGCGACGATCTCAGGAAGGTATTAGAATACATTCACGACTGGGAGAACGAGCGCTTCGGCGCGCCGTACGCGGTTGACGGCGTGGTCATAAAGGTTGATTCCCTCCCTGCCCAGGCCGAGCTCGGCCACACCGCAAAGTCGCCGCGCTGGTCCGTGGCGTACAAGTATCAGCCCGAGCAGGCGACCACAAGGCTTCTGGACATCCAGCTCAGCGTAAGCCGGACAGGTTCGGTGAACCCGGTGGCAATCTTAGACCCGGTCTTCATCTCAGGCACCACCGTTTCACGAGCCGGTCTGTTCAACGAATCGGAGATCCGGCGCAGGAACCTGCGGATCGGCGACTGGGTGCTTGTAGAAAAGGGCGGCGAGATCATCCCGCAGGTGATTAAATCCATACCAGAACGCAGGGATGGATCGGAGCGCGAGTTCCACATGCCCACACATTGTCCGGTATGCGGCTCAAAGCTGGTCAAGTACCCTCGTGACGTTGCCTACCGGTGCATCAACGCCGACTGCCCTGCCATACTCAAGTCCTCCCTTTCCCACTACGCCTCACGTGGGGCTGCCGACATAGACGGGATGGGGGAGAAGCTTATAATCCAGCTGGTGGATGAAGGCTTGGTCAAAAGCATCGCCGACATCTACGATCTGACCAGAGAAGAGTTGATTGCGCTCGAGCGGATGGGTGCCAAATCGACCGACTACCTCCTCAAGGGGATAGAAGGGAGCAAGCACCGTCCGTTCGAGCGCATCCTTTTCGGGTTAGGGATAAGGTTCGTGGGCGCCACCGGAGCGCGGGCGCTGGTATCGAGATTCAAGGATATTGACGAGCTGATGGACGCTGACCTTGATGAGTTAAGCGAGATCGAAGGCATAGGCCCTGTAACCGCGCAGAGCATCAGGGATTTCTTTGATAATCCCCGCAACCTTGAGCTTATCGAGCGGTTGCACAAGGCCGGGGTGAACTTTTCCACTGAAAAGATCGATGAGATCAATCAGACTCTTTCAGGACTTTCATTCGTGTTCACCGGAGGGCTTGAGAAGATGAGCCGGGAAAAAGCAGGTCAGGAGGTCTTAAAGCGCGGCGGAAAGGTCTCCTCATCGGTCTCGAAAAAAACCGACTACGTCGTAGCAGGAGCCGACCCAGGCTCTAAGTTCGAGAAGGCCAGCACATTAGGTGTAAAGATCATATCCGAGCAGGAGTTCTTAAGGCTCCTGGAGGGCAAATAGGTTGAGAAACTACGTGAGGATGTCATGTTATCTATCAAGAAATTCGTGCCTTACAAGTTTCTTGCAGTTGTTTTGGCTGCATTGTGCGCCGCAGGATGTAAGGGGAAGATGAAGGGGGAAGAACGCCCTGATCCTTATCGGGCAGCACGCGAGCGGATGGTTAGGGTTCAGCTTGAGAGCAGGGACATAACCGATGGGCGGGTGCTTGCCGCGTTTCGCAAGGTGCCGCGTCATGCCTTTGTCCCTGCCGAATACCAGAATTCTGCCTACGGGGATTTTCCGCTGCCAATAGGCGAGGGGCAGACCATCTCCCAACCTTACATGGTTGCGATAATGACCCAGCTGCTTAAACTTAAAGGGGATGAGAAGGTTTTGGAGGTAGGCACCGGCTCAGGCTACCAGGCCGCAATCTTGGGAGAGCTCTGCAAGGAGGTATACACCATAGAGCTTATCCCCGGCCTTGCCGAGAGTGCTGCAAAGCGCCTCGATTCTCTGGGATATGCCAATATTCACGTAAAGGCGGGCGACGGGTATCTTGGCTGGCCTGATGCAGCACCGTTCGATGGTATCATAATCACCTGCGCACCTGAAAAACTTCCCAAACCTCTGGTCGAGCAACTTGCGATAGGGGGGAGGCTGGTTGTTCCGGTGGGTCCCCAGCATACGGCACAGACACTTACCATCTACACAAAAACCGATACAGGTCTTGTGAAACGCTACGAGGGCGGCTGCTACTTCGTGCCCATGCGCGGGATGATAGAGAAGGATTAGTTATCACAACGTCCTGTGTCTACAAAAACGATCCTGACGCATCCTTCTATGTTTCTTGAGATACTGTAAGGGCAAGGCATGCCTTGCCCTCTACTTTTTTTGATTAAGACAAAAGATCGGGGATAATGGAGGAACAGACTTTCAAGCTTGCAGGAAATTGACATCATGTGAAATCTCCGTATCACTCGAAAAGGAGAGCCGATGATGGGGGTAAAGAACCAGGAGGAGTTCAAGAAAGAGGTGCTGGGGACTGAGGTGCCGGTCGTGGTTGACTTCCGGGCAAGCTGGTGCCAGCCCTGCAAGATACCGGGGCCGATCTTTCTACCGATTACCGGGGCGGCTGCTACTTCGTGCCCATGCGGAATCTACTTGAAGAAAAGTAGTTAAGGCTCAGGGATAGCGAAGTCTACGCTGATCTGAAACGACCTCAGAGAATCATATAGAACTCGATACGCGACCGAATCGATGATTTCCCAGTTTCTTTGCGACCAGGTCTTAAGCCATTCAAAGAAGAGATAACCCTGTAACTTACAAAGATAAAGATAATAGCAATCGGATGATTTGCCGGCGGATTCAAGCGAATCATAGGTGTTATACATCCACGAACGCATACTGGTGCTCCACCACCTGTCACCCATGTCCGTGAAGGAATCCTTGACCGTCTCAAAGTAGGCCCAGCGAGCTGTTTCAAGCACATCAATCTCTTCACCGGTAAGGGATTCAAGAAGGATCGTGGAGTCGAAGACAAAGGTCTGCAGGGAATCAACTTCAGGTCGTCCGATATCTTGCTTGACCTCTTCAGGGGTAGGCCAGTCGGTTCTGACATACCGGGTCTCTTGTTTTGGAGCACACGCTAAAGCGACCATAGAAAGAAGGATAAGCCGTTTCATGGTATCCTCCTATCTATGTTATTATAGTAAAGTAAACGGGCGTGTCAAGGTGGACTCAAGGCATTGCGAAGTGTTTCCTCAAGGGTGCAAATTGCAAAAGTCAAAGTGCAAAATGCAAAGTGTGAAATCAATCTGGAAGTTCGGGGTTAAACCAGAGACAGATGAAGTTCCACAGAATACCTATCGCCCAGAAGAAACCCGATACGGTAACTATCCAAGCTATTACTTTGAGGAACTCACTCCAAGAGGGTCCTGTAGTGTTGCCGGTGACCTCCTAGTCTAAAGGTTCAAAGAGCCAGATTCGACTCACCACCCAGCTGCCACCGGCGTCCAAGGTTGCAAAAACAATTCGCTCTCCATCCGGGGAGAACCTGGCGTATCCTACCCAGCTGGCTTCTGTGGAACGGGTGTCTATTCGGTTTGCCTTCTGGGTTTGTATGTCGAATATGAATATATCCTCGTGGGGGCCGGTGCTTATAACTAGTTCTGTAGGAACGATAGGATTCCAATAGATGAATTCAATGAGGTCATCAGGGATGTCTATGGGAATTCGTTCTTGGCTGTTAAGGTTGTAGATTGTGTCTCTTAAAGCGAACAGCGTGTCGCCCGGTCCAGGGGCAAAAACGGAGCCGCGCTCCGCAGCGAGAATCAACTCATCAGTGGAATCAGCGAGGTTTACTTTATGCAGATAGGAAGAATCAGAATACAGATGGTAGAGATAGTAAATAATTTGGTCAGATTCGTAGGAGAACCTGGGAGCGTAAAAGTCATTGCGCCAGTCTTCTTTGAATTCTTCTGGTACAGGCAGGGAATCGAGTTGAGTCCAAGTCTCCGTATCCAGCAGCAGTATCCACCCATCTAAATAGGTAACACAGAGGTCACCTGCCGGAGAGATATCTATTCTCCATACCTCCTCCTGGGAAATCTGTTCTTGCATACCGTCTGCCAGGTTGACAAACCAAACCCGACCGGGGTTGTCAGGAGGATGGATATCCTCAGCGGAAACGAAAAAGATTTTTGAACCGTCAGATGTCCAGCAGGGTGAGTAGGCGGTTGTTTCCTTGTTATCCACCAGAAGGATTAACTCCCCTTCGATTACATCTTCATTGCATGAAACCACCAAAGTCCCTACCAGAACCCCGATTAGCCTCACTCCCAAAACTCTCCACATCCTTTTCATGATTACCTCCAGTCAATGTTTAGGCTTGGACGTAAATAATCGCCCTTTAGGCCAGCATAAGCGATTTTGAGAATTTGTCAAGTAGGCAAATTTGATTTCCTTTGGATAGTGGAGTATCCGCTCATCTGTCCGTATTGGTACAGTCTTTGCGTCGCCCCTACAACTTACGCGAGGCAACGAATCGATCTCGAATGGATTTTAATGAGGCAATACAATTTGACTTTCAACCAAATCTCCGTATCATTCGAAAAGGAGAGCCGATGATAGAGGTAAAAACCGCCGAGGAGTTCAAAAGAGAGGTTCTTGAGGCTGATGTGCCGGTCCTGGTTGATTTCTGGGCCGCCTGGTGCCAGCCCTGCGTCATCCTGGCACCGGTTATGGAAGAGCTTGCCGCCGACTACGATGGCCGGGTAAAGATAATCAAAGTCAACGTGGATGAGGCGCGGGAACTCGCGCAGAATCATCAGGTTATGAGTATACCCACCGTCGTTTTCTTCAAACAAGGCGAGATAAAGGACAGAAGCATCGGAGCGGTTCCCAAACAGATTTTGGCGGAAAAGCTGGATGCATTACTCGAAGGCTGAGGAGGGCTAGGATGACCGATCTCAAAATTCCGCAAGGCCTTACGTTCGACGACGTGCTTCTGCAGCCGCGGCGCTCAGAGGTCCTGCCCCGCGAGGTCAACCTTACTACCCGATTCTCAAAGAAGATAACACTCAAGCTTCCGCTCGTAAGTGCCGCAATGGATACGGTTACAGAATCGGCCATGGCTATAGCACTTGCCCAGCAGGGCGGGATCGGGGTTATTCACAAGAACATGAGCATCGAACGCCAGGCCAATGAAGTAAAAGGCGTCAAGCGAGCCGAAAGCTGGATGATCGAGGACCCCATCACCGTCTCATCCGATATGTCGCTTCGGGAGATAAAGGCGCTTATGGAACGCCATCACTGCGGCGGCTTCCCTGTGATAGATGCCGATCGCAAGGTGCTGGGAATTATTACTACCCGCGATGTCATGTTTGAGGAAAACCTCTCGCTTCCGGTCGCCAACGTGATGACCAGCCAGAACCTCGTGACCGCGAAAAAGGGTACCTCAATCAACAAGGCGCGTGAGATCCTCAAGGGCGCAAAGGTCGAGAAGCTGCTCATCCTGGATAACAATGGCCGCCTGGCAGGGCTTGTTACCGCGAAGGACATCCAGAAGAAGCTCGAACGCCCTGATGCTACGGTTGATGAGCGCGGCAGACTGCGCTGTGCCGCAGCAGTCGGCGTTTCGCGAGATTCCATCGATAGGGTAGAGGCGCTTCTGGACGCGGACGCAGATGCAATTGTAATTGATACAGCCCATGCTCACTCGAAGTTGGTTTTGGATTTGGTTCGTAAGTTGCGTAAAAAAATAAGTAATGCGCAACTCGTGATCGGCAACATCGGCACCAGCGAGGCGGCACACGACCTCTTAAAGCTCGACCCGGACGCCGTAAAGGTTGGAATTGGCCCCGGTTCGATCTGCACCACGCGCGTTGTTGCAGGCATCGGAGTTCCTCAACTTACAGCCATCATGAACTGCTATGCCGAGGCAAAGCAGGCCAGGGTGCCTATTATTGCGGACGGAGGCATACGTTATTCTGGCGACGTTGTCAAGGCCCTGGCAGTCGGCGCTGATTCGGTGATGATCGGGAACCTTCTTGCAGGAACCGACGAGAGCCCGGGGGAATCAATACTTCTCGAAGGTCGGAGGTTCAAAATCTATAGAGCGATGGGCTCGATAGATGCAATGAGACAAGGCTCGGCAGATCGTTACTTCCAGGAAGAAGCCAAAAAATTTGTTCCTGAAGGAATCGAAGGGATAGTTCCTTATCGAGGTAGTGTTCGCGAACAAATCTACCAATTGGTAGGAGGCACCAAGTCAGGTCTGGGCTATGTGGGAGCAAAGACCATCGCACAGCTCAGGCAGCGTGCGCGCTTCGTGCGCGTCTCCGGTGCCGGACTGAAGGAAGGCCATCCGCACGA
>JAGMDF010000018.1 GCA_023128825.1 Caldifarciminota bacterium
GGCACAAAACGAGGAGTTAAGACTACCCTGAAGATTTCTCGACAAGGCTGTTGCATTCCAGAGAACCATATACACCTAACAAACATATCCTCAGAGGAGAGTAGGTTTACTGCTCAGATAACTACCCTGAGGTACACTTGCGGATATTGCCTTAGTTTACATAATACTTATTATCGGCAAAAGGGTGCGGGCAAAGGATGCACGCCTGCTGCGCAAATGATCCTCGGTGTGAACCAAATTCATCCGGCCTTTCCAAACTCTCTGCCCTCTCCATCTTTCATCTTACCGGTTGCTATGGATATGAGGTCTATTATCCACCAAACCATATATCCAACTAAAGCGAAAGCTCCAAAAACTAATAACCCAATCCATACAGGTTCTGGGAACGACCGCATAGATCCCATAAACAAAAATACAAAAATTGAAAAGTATAACAGGAGCATGGCAACTCCGCTACCCACACGTCCCATATAGTAGCGGTGAACTCCCAGGGGAGCAACGAACAAACACAATAATAATGCGATCAGCTTATTCTTACGCCCAAGGGGTTCGTGTTTTTCTTCTCTTTTTAACAGTGTGCCGCATTTAAGGCATACTTCCTGCTCAGGTCTGGTCTCGGCTCCGCAGTTCTGGCAGAATTTATTTGCGTTAAGCGGCCTTACTCCGCAATTTATGCAGAGCTCTGCGCCTGGAACCAGTTCCTTTCCGCAGTTTCTGCAGTACATTTTATCCCTCCTTGGGGTTTGTGAAGAGGTTTGGGGAACCATGCCGGGAAACCACCGCTCGGCCATGGTTCCGATAAGAGGCATCCTGTAGAATTCGCCTGAAGCCGCCTTTACGGTTCCTATTACTTACTGCGAATACGAAAATGGTTATCCCTGTGCCTGTAATGACCACCAGACCGGTTATCGCGGTTACTATCCAGGCAACAGGACTCAGGTCAATTATCGGAACCAGAATCACCCCATATACAACCCAGAAGAATACGGCCACGAGCACCGAGGCCAGGAACAGAAACATACCTTGCCTGGCGTGATATCTGCTGAAAGGGTTATCCTTATGGGCAAGCATGGGCACCAGGAAAAGAAGGCCCAGAAGACCGAAAATGATACCCGGGTAGGAAAGCCATGCAAGTATCCTTCCTTCACTTATCTCTTCACAGCTCGCGTACGGAAAGCTCAATTTCGGCATCATTTTTCCTTAAATGGAACTTTACCCACAACCACGTGGTTGTCAACAAAAAAGCCCCGGCCCGTAACACAAAAGCCGAGGCTTTGAATCTTATGTTCTGAATCTGAAGCTGAATCGGATTATACCATGCCTTTGAACCACTTCTCGGCTAAACCGCCAAAGATCGGCATCTTCCAGAATTTGCCTTGGGCGGATTGAATGATTCCTATGATTGCAAGTACTGCTATACCAATCCAGAGAATCGCCATCACGATCCACAAGATAGTACCACAAATAACCCCGGTACCGAAGCCAGTCGCACTATAGCTAGCATAGACAATCGCACCGACGATAGCCCCCAGTATCCCCCAGATGATGCCAAGGACGACTTCGGCAAAGAACAAAACCATTCCCTGCCTGGCGTGATACTTGGAAAAGGGGTTATCCTTGTAGACAAGCAACGGGATAAGAAAAAGGATCCCGAAATACGAAAGCCATGCAAGGGACTTGCCTTCCTTTATTTGTTCCTCTGTTGCTTCGGGAAAGTTAAGTTCGGCCATGTTTCGCCTCCTAGTGTTACGGTGTTACGGTGTTACGGGTTGGTTAAGAGTTTATTCAACTTGTGTGTATTCTATGCAAACGGACGTACTTGTCAATAGGCAAGGCACACAATTGCCATACTTGGATGAGATTATCTCGAAGCCACTCAATTCTTGAGACTTAGAGCGTTAGAAACCCTCTATCGGATGTGGTGGGTTACGGGAGGGGTGGGTGTTACGGGTTACGGGTGTTAGGGGTGTTACGGGTGGGTTGACATCCAGGGTTTTTCAACCAGAATAGGGCTGTGTCACAAGCAAGCTTTTCAGAGGATCGAATCTTCGTAGCGTCGTGGGGGGTATTCATTGGGATAATGACGCTTATCCTAACCGGTGTAATCGCCGCCCCTCTGTTTGAGTTTTGGGGAGCCGGGTGGTTTGCAGACTTTCTCTACAGAGCCTATCACCTCTCCTGCCACCAGCTCCCCTCGCGTTCCTGGTTCATCTGCGGGGCAAAGTTAGGGGTATGTGTTCGCTGTTTGGCCACCTACGTCTTCTTTATACCGGTGGGTGCTGCATTATTCATTCGTTCTGCCCGCGAGCGGCTGATTCGTAGTTCCTTCCTGAAATTCGTACTCCCCATCTCTCTGGCTTTCCTCTCCCCTCTTGTAATCGACGGCTTACTCCAACTTATCACCACTTGGGAGAGCACGAACCTTTTGAGGTTTGCAACCGGCGCTCTTGCAGGTGCGGGAACAGCACTCCTCTTCGGCTATCTTTTCCTGAAATTCATTGAGAGGGTTGATGCGTCCCTGCCTTGATGGATCTTTCAGGGTCCCCGCACGGTTACGCAGTAACCGGGTGGGGTCTGAATAATCTTCTCTCGCCGAAGAAGACGACCGCAAGGCCCGCAAATGCGAGACCTGCGGCGACGATCATGGAAAGCTCGTAGCTTACTGTGGATAAAGCTCCTCCCAGGAACGAACCACATATGCCGCACAGACCCAGCACTGCATTGAACGCACCTGAGACCGTGGAGCGCTCCTCGGCGCATGATCTGCAAAGGTAGACGAGCGAGCCGAGGTATACTGCCGACCAGGAGAAGGCCAAAATGATCTGCAAAGGGATGAAGAACCATGGATTCGGCGCTACCACGTATCCTAAAAAGACCATTATTGAGAGTATATACCCCAGGGGAAGCACTATCTTCGGCTTCAGCCTTTCAATGAAAAGCATGAAGAAGATCTGACCCAGGGGATTGAGCGCATAGATCAATCCCATCAGATCGAGAATCGCTATTCCTGGAATAAGAGGCCCGTAAACCCCACGCTGCCGCAGGAAGAGGGTAAAGGTTACCCAGATCGAGAGCGCGCCGGTGTGCCGCAGGAAGAAGCCTAAAAAGATCGGCCAGTACCTCTTGATGACCGCAAAGGAGAAGAATTTTGTCTTCGGACGCTGAGGAAGCTCCCGGAAGCTCGGGCCCAGAAACGCAGGCAAGGCGGCCATTCCGGCAGCGATAAAGAAGGTAAGCGGACGGGAACCAAGCCCTGGGGCAAGGAATGAACCAACGGTCCAGCCGAGTGAGCCAAGGGCTGCGAAGATACCGATCGAAGCCTTACGTTCCACGGTCGAGGCAAAGAGCGCACCCGGAAGCATACCCATGCCGATGCCGGTCAACGCCCTGCCGATCATGAGCGCAGGGTAGCTTTCCATGAACAACCCTATGAGCAGTGAGCCCAACGCGGTCAGCAGGCAGCCTGTAATAATGATCATGCGTCTGCGGATAAAGTCGCCCAGCCGACCGAAGAATACCCCGAAAAGAAAGTAAGGCAGGTGATAGGCGGCGGTTGCAAGACCCACAAGGAAGTTGCTATCCGTCTGCTGCTTCGCCACCACCTGAACCTGAATGAAGAGTATCATCGCGGCGGTGTAGGTGAAGAAGTTTACAATCGGAGGCCGGGGATCCCGGCTCGGATCCCTGCGCCAGCTATCCAGCCACTTCCTGAGCACCGCTCTTTAACTCCTCTAACCTTTGACTCTTATATTCAGTGAATCGCCCCTTCCCTATCGAGGAGCGTATCTCGCTCATCAGGGTATAGAAGAAGTGCAGGTTGTGGATGGACAAAAGCCGAGCCCCAAGTATCTCATCTGCTATGAAGAGATGGCGAATAAAGGCTCGGGTATATTCTTGACACGTGGGACAACTGCATCCCTCTTCCACAGGCCTTAAGTCATTTTTATACCGGGCGTTGCGCAGGTTTATCTGTCCTTTTTTCGTGAACGCCGATCCGGTGCGACCGTTGCGCGTGGGCAAAACGCAGTCGAAGAGGTCCATGCCGCGCGAAACCATCTCTAAAAGATCTGCGGGGTATCCTGCGCCCATGACGTAGCGGACCTTGTCTTTTGGCAATAAGGGTTCGATATTATCAATGATCCGGTAGGTAAATTCAGGCGGTTCGCCGAGACAGAGTCCGCCTAATGCAAATCCCGCAAACGGCATGGCGGTGATCTCTCTTGCCGAACGCTCCCTGAGATCGTCGTAGGTCGCGCCCTGGATGATCCCGAACAGCCTGCCCGTAACACCCGTAACACACCCAAGTGATCTTTTGGCCCATAGGGTTGTCCGTTCGAGCGAACGCAGAGCCGCAGGATACTCCGCAGGATACCCTATAGGCTGGTCAAGAACCATCCAGATGTCGCTGTCAAGCGCTTGCTGTATCTCCACGATCTTCTCAGGCGTAAATGTGTGTTTTGAGCCGTCTATGTGGGACTGGAAGGTTACCCCTTGGTCGGTTATCTTGCCCAGGCCGGTTAGGGAGTATATCTGGAAACCGCCCGAATCGGTAAGCACCGGCCTGTTCCATCCCATAAATCGGGCCAGACCTCCGGCTTTCCGGATTACCTCAACCCCTGGCCGCAGGTAAAGATGATAGGCGTTTGCAACGAGTATCTGACCGCCAAGTTCTGTAACCTCGCAAGGTGTAAAGGTCTTGACCGTTCCCTGGGTGGCTACCGCCATAAACGCCGGAGTCTCGATACTTCCATGCACAAGTTCGAGCGTTCCCTGACGCGCTTTGGTCTTGCTGTCAACAGCATTGATCTTGAATTTAATCATATCACCCTGACCCTCTCCCAAAGGGA
>JAGMDF010000019.1 GCA_023128825.1 Caldifarciminota bacterium
GCTCAGTGGTAGAGCATCACCTTGCCAAGGTGGGGGTCACGGGTTCGAAACCCGTCTCCCGCTTTCCTTTCAACGACTTATGCGAACCGACTTAAGACCCCTTCTCTAATTGCACCACTTTTGCACCAAGAGAATCCGCCATTTGCTGAACGTGCTTTGGGGAAATGTGGGTATATCGCCGCACCATTGACAAACTCTTATGGCCAGAGTAAGCCTGAATCTCCAGATCACTATAGCCCTTATCGCCGAGTATCGAGAAACAAGTATGTCTCAGCATGTGGAAGCAAACGTCTTTAAGCCCCGCCCACTTGCAGGCGGTTTTGAATGATCTTCGCCAATCTCCGTAGGCGGTGTCATCGGAGTTACAGAAAACGTAATGAGCGTGGGGATATTTATTCCTGAGCGCAAGCAGGACCTCACGTAACTCATCGGGCATCGGCTTATAGAAAACTGTCTTAGTTTTGGTTTGACGAACCCGAAGTAGATTTCTTCGAAAGTCTACATCATCCCAAGTAAGCCTTTGAAGTTCACCTTTACGCAATCCTGAAAGTACAGCAACTTTGACAATCTCGTAGAGGATCGGATTATCGCTAAGTTTGCAAGCCTCAAGTAGACGATATAATTCTTCTTCAGTGAGACCCATACGTTCATTGAACGTATAAAAATCGCCGTGGTTGTGCACTATTGGGAAAGGGATTATCTTCTGAGCAGGATTGGTAGCAATGTAACCTTTGTCTTCTGCGAATTTGAAGATGAGTTTGATTGTAGTAAGTTCACGGTTAACCGTACAGACATTTATCTTTTGTTCATATCGTGTACCGTCTTTAATACGGACAACCGTCTTATCTTTGCGCCGTTCCAAGTAGGTAGTGAGTTGGTGTTCAGTAATCTCGGAGACTTTCTTATTACCAAACTCCTTACGAAGGTTCTTAAGTCTACTCTTATCGTTTTCAACCGTAGAGGGCATCCATCTTTTTTCGATGTATTGCTCAAATTCCTTAGCGAGTTGAGAAAACGTAATCGGTGATTGACGCCTAGCTGTTTTTGGGTCTCCTGCCCTTTGTACGATTTCCTTGATCTTCAATAGAGCCTTATCGTAGTCGGCCTCTCCAGTGGAGAGCATCCGTCGTTGTCCATTGAGCCAAAACCTGATATACCAGCGTCCGTTCTTACGCCGATATATGGTCACGTCTACTATGAGTGTACCCCCATGAAGCATTATGTCAAGTCGTACTTTCCGGTTATGCCTCGATCTCCTTCGCAGTACGAGCTGATCCGTAACAATTCCCATCTCAACACTCCCGTCAACCCGAATCCCAGTATTTTTTAGGGATGAAGATGAAAGGTGGTTGTTCCCAGGTTACTTCTTTCTTGATGTATCGAGCAACAGCTTCTTTAGAGCGAATCGGTTCTATCTTGATTGCCTTGCTTGAAAACCACCTTCCATAAGCTTTCGCCCACAGTTTTGCATAAACTTCAGCAGTAAGCGAAGGGTGAGCCTCTTGCATCATGTGTATGTTTGGTCTAGCACGTTCAATTTCAACTGCAAAGACCGTCATCAATCCGTCGTGATGTTCACGAAAATGCCGTCCACAAGCGTGCTCATTGGTTAAACGCCACAGCTTCACGCCTCTGTCATAAGCCCACTCATAGCTTGGTGTTTTGCTGAAAGTAAATGTGGCAAAGGTTTGCAGGTGATCTGACAAATCCATCACCCACTTGAAGTATTCATCACCTGCATGAGTTTTATTCAAACCCATAACATATCTCCTTTCTTAAAGTCTACCAATTTAGTAGACTTAACTTCCAATACAGAGTCAAGACAGCGGAAGCTTACTCCCAACTGTTCTTGAACTATGTCCATCTCTCTCATTGCCCGGAAACGCCAGACAATGAGTTCTTTTTCAAGAACGTATTGTTTTGCAGGTGAATGTACTTTGGGTTGTGGCGAGACTAAGTTAAGCCGCCAGTTTCCTGGATTAGGCTAAATAGCCGCCAGGTTACTGGGTTAGGCGAACTTAACTGCCGTCCGCCGTAATTCCACTTGTGAATCTAGGTCGCTGAGGCTTCCCGAATGGGTTTGAGACTCAGCTGAACCGACCGCCCTTACGGGTTGTGGTCTAAGTTCAGCCTTGCGACTTAGATCTTTGTACTTGTAGAAGCGAGTTAAGGAAACCTTCCTTACGGGTTTAGGTTTCAGTTAAACCCGCCTCTTTTTAACTAATAAACTCTTTAAAAATCCTATGCAAACTCAAAGAGCAAACCCTTATCCCTATATCTCCAGGGGTACGCCCCCCTAGAGGGTGAATACCCCCATACCCACCCCCATACCCACAAGGGCGCTGGTTGCTAGGCCTGGGTGGGTGCTCTCGTTGAACTATCATTAAACATTCGTCCTAGTGCTTTGGCAGCCAACCTCGCCCCCATCGGGCCGTCTGCGTTGGAAACTTTCCGGGCAAAGTGACACACCATGCCAAGCGCAACGCTTTCAAACTGTTTTAGCCGTGAGTAATATGGTTCAAGACCTTGTTCTGCAAACCTACACCAGCGATTCCAGCTTGAACGAGCCACAGCATTGACAGCAAAAATTCGTCCGAGCTCGAGACAATAAGGCTCGCTTGCTAGTTTCTCTAGGGTAGTTATGGTTGATTCAAACACTGTAGTTGGTCTTCCTATAGTCTTGGGTGGAATTGGAATAATAGCATCCCAAGCGATAGCGCCTAGCCGTGCCATAACTGCGCTAGTCGTATCATCTATGCGTAGGCGTAACTTTGTAGTTCCTGATTGACGTAAAGTTGTAGCTCTTATCTGTCTAGTATCTGTCATAGAGCCAATTATAAAGAAAAAGGGTAAGCTTGTCAAGTAAAGTTACGTAAGACAAATGTAACGATATAGAGCGAGACAATAGCTACAGGGATAGAGAGAATCGCATAAGCTACGCAGTAAGGGGATATACTAGGCGCGGAGGAAGCAAATACTACTAATGATAACTTATGCGACAAATCCAATTCAACTTGAGTTAGCTAAAACCTCAAATCGAAGCGATGATAAGTAAAGTCATGATTCCTCCTTTACTCGGTGACCGTGATGTAGTCTCTTTTGGTGAGTGTGTCTTTTCCCCAGCGATCGCTTGCAATCAAACGAACCGTGTAAATACCGGGGCTATAGTAAATGTGGCTCAAACCTCCACCCCATTTTTTTGGTGCTCCCTCACCCACATACCACTCACGGTCCCAGGGTGTTCCTTCCCAATAGGTAGATAGATCGGAAAAATAGACATATAGAGGAACTTGTCCTTGAGTAGGTGTTGCATAGAAGTCGGCAATCGGAGGGTCGCCTGGCTCGTAATGGATGTAGTTTTCTTTTACCATTGTATCTGTTCCGCCAGGATTAGTAACGATTAGCATAACTGTAAAAGCAGTATCATTCCAATAAGGAAGCATAGAATCCGCTGCATAACTATAGCTATGGCTGTATGGATTGTGTTCAGTAGAAGTATAACCATCACCGAAATCCCAAAACCAGGAAGTAGGATCGTTGAGGGATTGATCATAAAAGTACACGCCAAATTGCCCTTTTCCTTCGGTAGGTTCGGCATAGAAATCGGCGATAGGCGGTGGAGGTAATTGAGCATGGATATAGTTTTCTTTTGTGAGCGTGTCGGTTCCGGCGATGTTAGAAACGATCAAGGCAACATCGTAAATACCTGCTTCGCCATAGTAACCCACAGGGTTTTGCATTGTATCTATACCATGATACTCTCCTTCTAATTCCCAGCGCCAAGAGGTAGGATCGTTGAGAGATTGGTCATGGAATTCTACTCTAAGAGAGATTAGCCCTTCGGTTGGTTCGGCGTAGAACTTAGCGATAGGTGGAAGTTGGGAGCCAGTGCCGCAGAAAACTACGTCGGAGGTAGCAAGCAGGACCGAATCTTCATCATAGATCGAGAGCCAATACCAACCATCGGTAACGGATAGGGTAGAGGTGTAGACATCACTTGAGTCTACGTACCAGTATTCCGTCTGCACGAGCGAGTCTACGCCATACGCCCGATTCTCCCAATCCAGACGAGCGATGCCCGCTCCCTGGAGGTCTACGTATGCGGTAACTGAATCAACATCCCCGCCAGGCGGCAGGATGTCAATAGCCTTGACTTTCAGAGACCCGGTTTGCGAGCATCCGATGATAAGCGCCAGAAGCGCTACGAGTTTAATGTGTTTCATGGTTCCTCCTTGACGCCCAAGGATACTCTTGATTACCTTCTGTGTCAAGCCCTTGAGGTCAGAGCGCCAAGCTGCCAAAAATAAAAGAAGGGCGCGCGCCAGCAGTAGCCTTTCGTCAAAAGCCCCTCCGTTGTCGGTGTTTTTCCTCAAGCCATATCCGCCCGCTGCACCTCACCGCTCCGGTTTCGCACCTGCTCCACTGCGCTCACGGTGCCAACCCCGCCCGACCACCCTATTGTGAAAGGCAGCTCGCCGTGGGCTGTCCTCGGTCGCGCAGAAAGCCTTGCCTGCAAAAGACCGAACCAGGGTGTTGCCTTTTAAGTAAGAGACTAAGGTTGGCAAAACGTCCTGAAGATGCAGTCTGCGGCTAACGAAACTGCGCGCCCTGCGGCAGCCACGCCTCACGCCTGCAGGACGGTGCCATATTCCTAAAAGCACTGCGGTTTGAGGGGTTGACAAAGGCTCTTTTTAGAATATTGTCTTTACGTAGAAGCGACTTAACTTAGAGGAGGAATTGTTATGGCCGTATGGGTAGTCCGGGCAGGTGGAAGTGGAGAGTATGAAGATTTGGCTTTGGAGAAAGGGCTTGTAGTTATCGGGTGGTCTGAGCTTGGAGCCCTTTTAAAAGTAAGCACCCAGGAAGAATTGATACAAAACTGGGGCAAGGAGATGAAATGAAACCATATAAAATAATCGACGAAGTATCAGAGCAACAACTCGAAGAGCTTGTGCGGACTCATGCGGACATGATTGAGGAAGGTTTGTCCTACCTGGGTCATCAGAAACCTGCGGCAGGCGGCAGACTGGATGTCTTGTTGGTTGACAGCGGCAAGTCTTTAGTCGTTGCTGAACTCAAGGTTGTAAAGGACGACGATATGCTGATACAGGCCGTTGACTATTATGACGATGTCTCTAGTCATGTCGAGGCGTACGCCCGCATCTACCAGCAGACCTCACAGATTGATCCGAAGCAACAAGTCCGTCTTTTTCTCATCGCCCCTTCATTTACCCCGGCGCTTGTCAACCGTTGCAAATGGTTTAACATCCCTATCTTTCTCTTCACTTTCCAATGTCTAAGGTTCGATGGCATAGAAGAACTTGATTTGGTTCCGGTGTTCCAAGAGCAATCCATCCCTAGCCCACCAGAAGTATTCGAAGTTCCAACTGTTGAAGAACACCTTAAATACATTACTGACACAAAAGTGAAGTCGAAAGCCAAAGCCCTTCTGGGTGAAATTGAGAAATGGAAACCAGGAAAGGTAACTCTAGACGCTGTTAAGTCTGCAATCTCCATCAAAGTGAACAATCGGGTCTTCGCTTACTTCTATCCTCGAAGGAAATTCTATGTACTGTCGACATATAATGAGCAAGAGGTATGGACAGACTACCCAATAAATGATGATGAGGACCTATCAAAAATCAAGCCCGTCATGAAGGCTGCAATGGAGCGCAGGGTAAAATGATAAGTGTCCAGTTGGTTCCGGGGGAGTAAGATGCATTTATCTATTGACGATATTTTCAGAAGCAAAGATACCCGACACAGCCTAACCCTTTTCACTGAAGAAGAAAAAGCTTGGATCGAAGAACGCCTTTTTGAGAAGGAAGGGAAACCCTATTTAAATTGTTTGATTAAAGAGAAACCTCGCCAAGCGAAACCTGAAGAGATCGTTCGGCAACTCTATGCTTACAAGCTGATTAAGGACTATGGCTATCCTGAAAAGAGAATTGCACTTGAACACCCTGTTCAATTTGGAACAGAAACCAAGTACGCGGATATCGTCGTTTTCGATAAAGACAGGCCGACGGTCGAGTATATAATTGTTGAACTAAAAAGACCGAAACTAAAAGATGGGAAGGAACAACTACGTTCCTACTGTAATGCAACAGGCGCCCCGATAGGCGTATGGACTAACGGTGGACAGATCGAATATTACAACAGAAGAGACCCTAATTTCTTTGAACCAATTACAGACATCCCCAATGTAAATCAAACCCTCGCCGATATATTAAAGGAACGTTTCACATGGCGGGATTTGATAATCAAAGACAAGATATCGAATAGGGGAATATCGCTTAAGACAATTATCACCGACATGGAGGATGAAGTCCTTGCGAATGCCGGTGTGGATGTTTTCGAGGAAGTCTTCAAACTAGTATTCACAAAATTACATGATGAAATGAAAAGCAGAGATGACAAGGTTGTCCTTGATCGCTTTGTTGAAACGAACATGAATCCTGAAGACGTTGGAGATTTCGAAAAGCTGAAGGAAGTATTGAAAGATTATGACGATTCAAAGTTCCGTACCTTGGAGTTCAGAAACACGGGTCAATCTGAAGGCGAACTGAAGATTAAAATCCAAAAGCTCTTTAATGAAGCCAAAGAAAAATGGTTTGGTGTATTTGACGATGAAAGCAAAATCACTCTTTCGCCTTCTCACCTTTCAATTTGTGTTTCAAGTTTGCAGGATGTGAAGCTCTTCAATTCAAACTTGCAGGTTATAGATGAAGCGTTTGAGTACCTGGTAAGCAAATCCTCCAAGGGTGAAAAGGGGCAGTACTTTACCCCCCGTCACGTTATTGATATGTGCGTCAAGATGCTCAACCCCAAAAAAGGCGAATACATGATAGACACTGCCTCGGGTTCGTGCGGCTTTCCCGTTCATACGATATTCTACCTCACTGGTCATTTGTTTGAAAATACTGAAATCTCAAAGGAAGATAAAGAGGACGTGTTAAAGGTATTCGGGATTGACTTTGACGAAAAAGCCGTTCGGGTAGCAAGGACATTAAACCTTATCGCGGGTGACGGTGAATCGAACGTGCTTTACTTGAACACCCTTGATTATGAGCGCTGGGATGAAACCACCAAAACCGAGGAATGGCTGTTGACGTATGGCAAAGGTTTCAAAAGGCTTGAAGCGTTGAAGAAAGCAAAGGACTCAAATAAGGAATTCAAGTTTGATATCCTGATGGCAAACCCGCCGTTTGCCGGAGACATTAAGGAACCAAGGATAATTCACAAGTACGATCTTGGTTACAATGAAAAGAGAAAGCCCAAAAACAAGGTAGGTAGGGACATTCTTTTCATCGAAAGGAATCTTGATTTTATTAAACCTGGCGGTCGTCTGGCAATCGTTCTTCCACAAGGCAGGTTGAACAACACGACCGATAAAGACATCAGGAAATATATTACAGAAAAAGCGCGTATTATTGCGGTCGTAGGTTTGCATGGTAACACATTCAAACCTCATTCTGGGACAAAAACCAGCGTCCTTTTCCTGCAAAAATGGGACGACAAGCTTTGCCCTAAAAAGGAAGACTATCCGATTTTCTTTACCGTATCCGAAAAGTCAGGCAAGGACAACTCCGGTGATTATGTTTACGTGAAGAACGGTGAAGGCAGGCCGAGGATGGATAAATACGGCCACCTAATAGTCGATCACGATCTACATAACCACGGGGGTGAATTGCCAGATGGTGTTGCTGAGGCCTTTATTGAATGGGCTAAAAAAGAAAAACTCTCCTTCTGGAATTGATCAAATGCAGCATTCGATTGTCAACTACGTAACTTTACACGGTCAACCTTCTTTCAGAATAGATGCAGAATTTTATCACCCCCTGGCCGTGAAATATGAGAAAATGATCGAAGCAACTGACGGTGACACAATAAAAGGAATTGGATGCAAGGTTGTCAGTGGGCCATTTGGTTCGACGTTAAAAAGCGATTCATATTTAACGAAAGGGGTTCCATTCATTAGGATATCCGATTTATCGAACTTTACCATTGAGAAACAAAACCTAATCTATATTTCAGAAGAAGATAATGCAAGACTATCTTCTTCTCAGTTAAAAATAGGGGATTTAGTCCTCTCAAAAGTTGGAAACACAATAGGTATAGTTTCAATCATAACTGAAGAAATTGGAAAATGCAATATTAGTGAAAATAACATAGGAATCAAGTTCCCCGACAACTTTGAAGGGAATAAAAAAATTGCTACTCTTGTCTATTTGAACTGTTATATCGGACAATCACAGATACTCCGAGCGATTAGTGGAAATGCACAGCCTAAACTAAATGTGTCTGATATTGAGGGCTTAATAATTCCCGGTTTTAAATATATCGATAAGGTACTTTCAAATATAGTTATTGAGGCGTTACGTTTAAACAATAAAAGCCAAGACTATTACAAGGTTGCAGAAACCATATTGTTGAACGAACTCAGCCTTGTGGGCTGGAACCCGAAGCACCGCCTTTCATTTGTCAATAACTACTCCGATGCGCAGGAAGCCGGACGTATTGACGCTGAGTATTTCCAGCCAAAGTATAAAGCGATTGTTGAGGCAATTAGGAAATATCAAAGCAATGATGTCTTAGAAAATATTGTCACAATCAAAAAGTGTATCGAGCCGGGAAGTGAAGCGTATCAAGACGAAGGCAATCTATTCTTGCGTGTTAGCAATATATCTAAATATGGCATTAGAGACGGGAATCAAAAGTATCTCAGCAACGAATTATACGAAGGGCTGAAAAAACATCAGCCTAAGAAAGGCGAAATTCTTCTGACAAAAGATGCAACACCAGGAATAGCTTACTATCTAAGTAATGAACCCGAGAAAATGATCCCTTCTGGTGGAATACTTCGGCTAACTGTTAGAAAAGGTGCTGGGGTCTTGCCGGAGTATCTGACACTTGTGTTGAACTCAATCATTGTGCAAAAGCAAATGGAGCGCGATGCTGGCGGTTCAATAATAAATCACTGGCTTGTTGGTCAAATCGAAAACACACTTATACCGAAAGCAGATGACACAATACAGGAAACAATTGCAGAAAAAGTGAATGAATCATTCCAAAGTCGAAAGAAAGCAAAAGCCCTTCTTGAGATTGCCAAGCGAGGTGTGGAAATAGCCATTGAGAAGACTGAAGCTGAAGCTGAAAAATGGATGAAAGCCGAAGCCAACAAATTGGGGATTGAACTTGCGTGAGTACAGTAAAGAATGGCTTGAAAAGGCGCACGTAGACTACTTCTCCCAGTTTATGGCCTTGTGGCTTGGGTTTAACTCCTGGTATAGATCTCAGTATTCAGATCTTGGGAAAAATGACCGTTCCTTGATTGATAAAATGAAATCCGATTTTACCGGAAGAAATCACATTTACACAAGGTTTTGTGACCTAATGGCTATTGCATCAATAAAAGAAAACCTTAGATTCAAATCAAATTTGGAATCCTTGCACTACACCTTGAACCGTGCTTCGACCAAATACCCAGATGGGTACTACAATTACCCAATTACTTTCGAGTACGCTTTATTCGCTTATAAAAACCGGAAAGTAACCACTGGATATAAGAACCTAATTAGAACGAAAGGGCAGCACGATAAAATAAAACTCGATGAGATTTATATCACTGATGACAATGAGAAAATCTTTCCGTGTTTACTTGAAATAATATATCAAATCCGTTGTTACCTTTTCCACGGGGACATTGAACCTTCAAGTGAAAATCACGAAGTAGTTAAGTATTGCTATTTTATTTTGTGGGACTTGATGAATTAAAACCTCATATCCTGCCTCTTTAACCTCTGCACCAAAATTGCACCACTTTTGCACCAATCCCTTGATTTTAGGCGGGTTAGAGATACCACCAATGCCATAAAAGCCAAAGCCCCCTACTTTGGAGCAAAGACGTACCTGTGCCCTAAGTATCCTAAACACGTCGCTTGTCGGTATATCAGGTTGGCTCAGTATTTTGTCTATAGACCCCCATTACCTTGCCAAGGTGGGGGTCGCGGGTTCAAAACCCGTCTCCCGCTTTCCCCGTAACACCCCCCCGTAACACCCCCCCCGTAACACACCCCAAAATCATCGAATCGTTCAGGCTGCCTCGCTTGCAAAATCGCCGAATTCGACTATGCTGTAACAAACAGAGATAAGGAGGGGGATGACTATTCTCTATCGGATACTCAAACTACTTGCAGCCTTCCTTGCCGGAACTGCAGGTGTCTGGCTTGCACGAACTATCGCACGGAAACTCAGGCTGTTAAACAACCCTAACCCCATCGTAGAAACCCATAGGGAGCCTGTCCCCTATCTAGGCGGTGCCGGCATCTTCCTGGCGTACGGCGTGCTCCTTGTTTTATTCTCATGGTTCAAGACCTGGGCGCTTCTCTTTTTAGCGGCTGTATGGATTCTGGTGATTTTGGGAACGATAGACGATCTGCGCCCCCTGCGCTGGTGGATCAAGCTTGCTGTTGAAGTAGTGGTTGTATCCATCTTTCTCCCTTTGATTCTTGGCTCACTGGGGATCGCAATTCATCCGATCTTAACCGCATTGGGAGTCATTGCAGTACTGATCATAACCAACGGCTTCAATCTCATCGACGTAGCTGACGGTCTTGCCGCAGGAGCAGGCGGTATGATCTCACTTGGATTATTCTGGGCGCTGCTCTTCTACTCTTCCCGACCCGAGCTGGCCACCGCCCCCCTGCTACTGATAGGGGCATTGGGAGGATTCCTTATCTTTAATAGACCTAAGGCCAGCATCTACCTGGGTGACGGCGGCAGCCTTCCTCTAGGAATGGCTCTAGGTATACTGCTGGTGGTCTGGTTTTACGATGTAGGCTTGGATACGAGGACTCTGATTGTTTTTCTGGCACTGGCAAGCCCTTTTTTGTTCGAGATAGCCTTGGTCTCTTTTCATCGCATACGCAAGGGCAAATCTCCCTTTAAGGGCAGCCCCGACCACTTCGCGCTGCGGCTTATTCATAAAGGTTGGAAGGCACACCAAGTGCTTCTGGTTACTTTAGTGGTGTGTGTCTATCTCGTTGCCTCAATCGCCCTCCTGTGGCTGCCTGAGTTCTGCTCCTGGATCTATGCAGGGCTGCTTCTTGCTTTCTACTTTACGAGTTTCATCTGGCTCTCGAGAATAAAGGTGAACGCGTGAGGAAGCCGATCATAATTATTGGGGCAGGACTTGCAGGGCTGGCGGCCGCATGGAAGCTAAAAGAGAAAGCAGAGGTTTTCGAGGCAAGCGATGCAGTTGGTGGTGTTGCAAGAACATACAAATGCAAAGGCTTCAGTTACGATCTTGGCCCCCACGTGCTTTACTTCCGCAACCTCAAGACGCAAAGGTGGGTAGAAGAGATCCTTGAGGGCAGGTGGAGAAGGCAAGCCCGCAGGGCAAGGATAGTTATAGACGGTGAGAAGGTGGACTATCCCATCCAGGAGGGATTCTTACAATCCGATAGGCTGAAGAGGCGTTTCCTTCCCGATTTTCTGAAGGCTACTCAGTGTAAGGAAGGTAACTTCAAAGAGATGGCGGCGAATCTATACGGCTCGGCTCTTGCCGAGGACTTCTTTATCCCTTACAACACCAAGCTGTGGCGCTACCCTCTGGAGGAGATGGACAAGGAATGGGCGCAGCGATTCCTTCCCTCCTTCCCCAGGGACGATCTAAAGCGCCTGGCTAAAGGAGAGACCCTGCCACGAGGTCCGAACGCCTACTTCTTCTATCCGGAGAAGAGCGGGATAGGAACCTTATCGCAAGCGTTGGGTGAAGGATTGAGGAATCGCATTCATCTATCAACTAAGGTGACAAGTATCAACACCAAGGAGGGATGGGTAGAGACGAATAGCGGAACAAGACATCACTACTCCTATCTGATCTCAACCATACCTCTGCCTGAGATATTAAGGACCTCTGTGGATCTGCCGGAATCTGACAGGAACCGGGCAAAAGAACTAAGAAGCGTAGGCATGGTTTTCGTGCATCTTTCTCTTGCACACCCTTTAAGCGAGGATTCCCACTGGGTGTACTTTTCCGATCCAGAGATATGTTTCCACCGCATCTCGATACCTCGCAACTACTCAGATGTTATGATTCCACCGGACAGAGGCTCAATCGTCGCCGAGGTTTCTTTCCCCTCGGATAAGAACCCGGATATCCAAACCATTGTAGAGAAGGTGAAGATGGATACGGTTAAATCCGGGATAGTCGAGGGATTGAATGACATCACCTCGCACGACGCCCAGGTGCTTCGCTACGCCTACGTCTTCCCTACCATGAAAGGCGAGAAGGCCCGTGAAGAGCTGCGTTCAATCCTGAGGGAGAAAGGCATACTTCTTGCAGGACGATACGGAGTGTGGGAGTATGCAAACATGGAGCGGGCTTTAGAACAAGGAATCAAGACGGCGGAGGCGTTGTGCTAACGATCATTGCCAGAATCGTTTTCTGGATTTGCCTGGGGATATTCCTGTATATCCTGATCGGCCACGGACTACTGCTTGTCTTACTTAAGGCCTTTTTCTCCAGACCGGTAAAACGTAAACCGATCACACCTGACGTATGCTTCATCATACCCGCCTACAACGAAGAAAAAGATATTGAGGGAAAACTTGAAAACACCCTTGCACTTGATTATCCGAAGGATAAACTAAAGATCGTTGTGGTCTCGGACGAGAGCACTGATCAAACGGATGAGATAGTTAAACAAGCCTCTAAGAAAGAAGGCCGAATCCTCCTCTTGAGACAACGCTCCAGACAAGGCAGGACTATCGCCATAAACACCGCTGCCGAAAGATATAAAGCCAAGGTGTACGCTATCTCGGATTCCGACGTAACGCTCGATTCTCAAGCCCTCCGCCAACTGGTGGCCAGCTTCGCTGACCCTGAAGTGGGAGCGGCTGTCTCAAGATTCATAAAGCTAAAGACGAATCTCAACCCAACAGAAGGAGGTCTGAGCTCCTATTGGAACTATGAACATTGGATTCACCTATCGGAGGGAGATATCGGTTCACTGCCTTTTCTTGCAGGCAGCTTAAGCGTGGTGAAGGCGGATTCGCTTCCTCAAGTACCTGCCAATGTGACCCATGATCATTATTTGCCCGCCTATATAGCCCAAAAGGGGTTCCGCTCGGTATACGAACCTCGTGCGGTTGTATACGAGTATCCGGCGGATACCCCTTTGGAGGAAACCAAGATACGGGCGCGCAACTTCCTCATGGGGATGAATTTTCTGCGCGAACTGCCACGTATACTCAATATCTGGCGCCATCCCTGGTTCTTTTTGAATCTCTTATTCCGAAAAATCCTGCGCTGGTTCTGTCCTTTATTTCTCATCATATCACTGATAGCGGCTGTATTCCTTATACCCGAACCAGCTCCACTGACCTTACTCGGCCTGACAGGAATCGGAGCAACAATGACTGCTCTCATGTTGGTTTTCAAATCACCCCCCGGTTGGCTATCTACTGCAGGATTCTTTGGTCTGGCGCAAATAGGCCTGCTTTGGGGGATCATCCAGTTCATATTCGGCAAACGCATCGTTGTATGGGAGCCACCGCGATAAAAGAATCTCCCCGCTCCAAGCATCCAGAATACCCGCTTTAACCGATCTATCGCAGGCTATGATTCCTCTCGCGTCACTGTCAAGCAAGGACCCCAACAAAAACTTATCTGGAGAGAATTCGAACCTTGCGGCGACTCCATCTCAGTCGTCGATCAAGAAGAAGCCTTGGAGATCTTGCGTTTCCCGAACCAGCGGATGGTACGGCTCAAACCTTCCTTGAGAGAAACCTTGGGATTCCACCCCAGCAGGTTCTGTGCCCGACTGATATCAGGCAAGCGCCGGGGAGGGTCTTCGCATAGGGCAGGCAAGTAAACTATCCGGCTGGGGCTTCGGGTAAGACGAAGCACAAGGTCAGCCAGTTCCCTGATTCCTATCTCTTCCGGAAACCCCAAATTCACAGGCCCTGTAACATCGGAATCCATCAAAAGGATAAGCCCGTCGACGATATCATCGACGTAACAAAAGCTGCGAGTCGCTTCCCCTGTTCCGTAAAGAGCAAGCTCCTCACCAGCATCAGCCGCCTGGATGAACGTGGGGATTACCCGCTGATCGTCAGACCTGAACCCGGGTCCATAGACGTTAAACAAACGGGCTATCTCCACAGAAAGCCCTCGCTCAATCTGATAGGAACGGCAAAGGGCCTCCCCTGCCCGTTTTGCCTCCACGTAAGGGGAACGTGGACCAAGGGGATTTGTATAGCCCCAGTATGTCTCCGGCTGCGGATGAACGCCAGGGCTGCCGTAAATCTCTGAGCTGGAAACGTAAAGCACACGTATCCCCTTATCCGCACACCAGCGAAGCACACGGAGCGTCCCCTCGATCACGGTAAGGATTACATTGAGAGGCTCGCGTTCCACCCTGGGCACCCCGCAAAGTGCAGCAAGGTGATAGCAACCGTCTGCCTCGATAGCTTCCAACTCCACCTCCCGGACGTCCCCTTTGATAAAGGTAAACCGGGGATTGTCAAACAACCCGGAGATATGCTCAAGACTTCCGGTTGACAGGTTGTCTACACAGAAAACCCGATCTCCCCTCTCAACCAGCTTCCTGCAAAGATGGCTCCCTATAAAACCCGCTCCGCCTGTAACCACATATCCCTTGCCTTTAGAGTCAACTTCCATCACTACTCCCTTTTTGTTAATAAATGGAGTATAGGCCGGTTCTCTGCAAAAGTCAAGCTGTCGCATTGCCTCATTAAAAATCTACTCCAAAGGTTAGACATTCAACCGATTTGTTCCGTTGACGTCGTCCTTCGGACGTGTAGCAGATAAAGGGCCGACCTTCAGGTCGGCCCTTACGACCTCTTAAGTTCAGCAGTTGCAGGGACTAAGTGTTTATCACCGGCTTTCCACGTAACGCTTGAAGTTTTTGAGGATGCGTTTGCCGTCGCGTTTGGCGATATGGGTGTAAAGATCTTCGAACCCTGCGGCATAGACCTCCACCACGGTTTGATAGTGAATCCGGGAACGTGAATTCCCCAACGGTTCAATGCGCCAGTACCCATCGGAACTTATCAATTTAAGAGGCAAGAAGGTTTCCAGCTGGCACTCGATGGCCTTGGCTCCGATGTGCCTTCCCTCTTCTATTATCCACTTGCGATTCGTGACCTCGGCGTGCACGAAGGGGAAGTTACCTACCAACCGCACCATGTACCAGTCCTCACCACCTGCGATGGAATCGATGCGATCCACATCGTCGATGTAACTCGACATGTGACGGAACTCCCAAAGGTAAGATCAGACCTGGTCGGCGGAGCGCTCCACATCGATGTATGCCTTGAGGGTAAAGACCCTTCCTTCTCTGGCTATATCCAAATAAGGCTCCGCCGCCAGGCCGATCTTAACGGAGAGCAAAAGAGTCAAGCCAAGTATTAAAGCAAGGTAACGCTTAAATGTGAAGATGCCACTTGGCAAGAATCAACCTTACAGTTCGGCGAAGCGATCGGTCAACTCGGCGACCAGGACGTAGCGGGAGCGGGTGTTTTCAAGATCGCGGGTGTCGCGGTAGACCTGTTTGTCAAGTTGTCTGGTCTTATCCCCGCCCGGCCAGATGCGCCAGGAATCGTTGTCTATCACGTCGGCAACCACCAGATCGCCCTCGTCCGTTCGACCGAACTCCAGCTTGAGGTCGACGAGTTTTATATCCAGCCTGGCCCAGGCTGTGAAGAGGACGTCGAAAACCCGGCGGGTAATTTTGGTGATCTCCTCGATCTCGGCAGGGGCAAGCAGGGATTCGATCTCTTCGATGACGTTTTCATCCGATACCGGTTCCTTGGGTGGGTGAAGCTGCCAGCCCTTGGGACCGAAGGTAACGATAGGGTCGTGGCGGGAATCGTCTTTGATGAAGAACTCGACCGGGAGAGGAGCATCGAGATCCTGACCTTCGGAGGCTTGCGGATTGCGCTTGAGATAGGAACCGGTAGCGGTGCCGCGGATTACTACCTCCAGAGGAATCATCTGACAGCGTTTGCAGAGAAGCCTGAGTGAATCAAGACGTTTGATGAAGTGGGTGGCGATACCGCTGCGGTTGAGTAACTCGAACACGTTGGCCGTAGTGCGGGTAGCGAGTTCAGCCTTTCCTGTAATAACGTCATGCTGGAAGCCGTCGCCTGCGGTGATGTCGTCCTTGGAGACTATCTCGACCGTTCCGTCGCCAAGATCGTAGATTATCTTGGTCTTGCCCTCGGCAAGCTTTTGCATAGTGGTATTTTCGGGATTATTGATCAATTGTCAACCGGACGGGTTGAAATGCAACAGTTGCTTTTGTCGTTGCGAGATTTCGCGAAGCGGAATCGAAGCAATCTCATAGCACTATGTATTGCAACTTTCTGTCATGAGATTGCTTCTGGACTTCGTCCCTCGCAATGACAAGGGGAAATGTCCCCGCATGAAGCTAAACTGCATCTGGGATGTTTAAATTACGATCTCCTCGATGACGAGGTCCTGCTCAGCGAAACGCTCGAATCTGAGCGCACGGGCGTCAATAGTCCTGTAGGAGCCGTGGACTACAAGCTCGGCCAGCGCCTGCCCGGCGGCTGGAGAGACCATTGCCCCGTGGCCTGACCATCCGCAGGCAAGGTAGAGACCTTCGTATGCCGGATGTGCCCCAAGGATGCCGTTGTGATCATCTCGCGTTATGCTGTAAAGTCCGCCCCACATGGATTTCACGTTGCAGTGCTCGGTGCCCGGGATGCGCTCCTGCATGTAGGGAGCTATCTCATCTTTATAGTAGGCAAGCGACGCATCCTGATCGAACCCCGACTTCTGTTCAGGATCGGCGCGGCCTATCTGCAGGTTGCCGGTCTCGTACTTGAAGTAGATGCCTCGGTCGATGATTACCAGGGGGATGTGCTCATAGCCTGGGATATCGGGCAGGTTGGTAACAAACAGCTGCCGCTTGATGGGATCGACCGGAAGGTTCTCATCGTCGGGTAAACCGGAGGCGGCCAAAAGCTGCATTGACCAGGGACCGGCGGCAAGAATCACGCCTCCGGCACCTATTCGGCGCCCGTTGGAAAGCTGGACCCCCTTGACTTTTCCAGACTCAAACTCGATGCGTTTTACCTCGGTGCGCAGGTGAACCTCGGCGCTTTCGGCAAACTCGCGCTGGGCACGCTCGGTATATCCCTTGGCCGCGGCAGAAGGGTCAAAGCTGCCGCAGTCAGGACCGTAAAGTCCGCCTGCAAAAGGCTGGAACCCTGCAAACTCTCGGATCTCAGGATCCATGTGATCTACCCCCGCTTTAAGACCCGGAACCATGCGTTCAATCTCTTCAAGGGGGACAAGCTCGGCGCGAACACCTACCTCATCGAACGTCGGCTTGTAGGCTTTGACCCGCTCCCACGGCTCAGGATAGAAGGTAAAGAGGTAGCCGTGCTTGTGAAAGCCTATGGGGATATCGAACTCTTTCTCGAAGGTGGAAAGAAACTTGATCGAGCAGGTAGACATCTCCATGTTGATGCGAGAACCCCACAGATTTCGGAACGCACCTGCGGATTTGGCGGATGTTTCTTCGGCCAGGGCGTCGCCGCGCTCGAAAAGTGTCACGTTTCCCATAAATCCCTGAGCCTTAAGATTCCAGAGGATTGATGTTCCGATGATGCCTCCTCCAATAATCACGAGATCGTATGAGTCGCGCAATTTGGCCTCCGATTTTTTAGCTGAGTCTATGTCTTCTTCCCTAGTTTGTCAAGTTATAGGGTATGTCATAAGCAGGTTGATTGCTAGTCTGTTCCGGGTTGACAGATAACAAATAAAGTCTATACTGGATTAAAACCAAAGGAGGATAGCATTATGAAAAAAGCCTTCGCGTTGGCTCTTCTCGTCGCTGCCCTACCTATCGTAGCGCAGCCGGTTTTCACAGCCGACGATCTGCCGGACATCGGTTATGAGGCCACACTCATTCAGGACACCGTTAAGCCTATCATCGTGGACGTGGGTACCACTGGTGGTCCTCAGACCTGGGATTTCTCCCGTGAGGTATTCGGAGATACTGTACCATTCGAAGTGCTTGAACCTGCAGATACCCCTGTAGCAGACTCCTTCCCTGATGCAGAGTTCGTTTATCACCTCGCCGGAGTACTTCAGGATACTATCAGGGGCGAGATGTGGCAATACTACGCCACAACATCAACAGAGATGCTGATGGTTGGAGACTACATCGAATCATACCACCCCGTATTAGACAGCATAAAACTATACCATGATTACGATCCTGATCGAATCAACTCCGTCCTTCCTTTCCAGATGGGTGCAGAATGGCATGATTCCTTCTACACCGCCGACACCATCAGCCCACAGCTTCGCGTCATCATAGAACAATGGGGTAAGAGTCACAGTAAGGTGGACGCCTGGGGTACCGCAATCGTCCCCGCAGATACCTTTGATGAAGCCCTGCGCTACATAACCTATGATACGACCATCACCCTTTTGACCTTCGGCGTACCCGGGGATACGGACATCGTCACCACCATCAACTACACCTGGGTTGCTGCCGATGTAGGACCGGTAACACGCATCTCCAGCCTGGAGGATGAGATCGATCCCCAGTTCGATACAGCCGGCACTTACGTGGTACTTACAGAGAACAACCTCACCCCGGGCATCGAAGAGACAAAAATGACCGCTCCGCCAGAGATACGCATAAGGGACCAAAAGGTCTTCTTCCATACAGCCCAGGCCGGGGTTGTAGAGCTTGATCTTTACGATGCAGGGGGCAGAAAGGCCGCTTCTCTGTGTCATGGAATCCTACCCGCAGGAAAACACAGCTTGCCGCTGCCAGCAAACCTTACACGCGGCGTATACTTTGTGCGAATGAGAACATCCACTGAGAGCATGACAGGCAAGTTCGTGGTGCTTGACTAAGCAAAAAGGATTAAAGCCAGAAGGCGGGGCAAGCCCCGCCTTTTTACTTGATGCACACCTATAGGAACCGGCGTAATACCTCAGTTCTCCAGGATGGCACCCCAATTGCTAACAAAGTCCTTGACTAATCCCTAAATCGAACTACAATAAACCCCGTGGCAAAGTATATATTCGTAACCGGAGGGGTTGTTTCCTCTCTTGGTAAAGGAATCACGGCCTCGTCTATAGGTCTTCTTTTAAAGAGCCGGGGGTTCAGGGTAAGTCTCCAGAAATTCGATCCTTACATCAACGTCGATCCAGGCACTATGAATCCTTACCAGCACGGCGAGGTGTTCGTAACCCAGGACGGGGCCGAGACCGACCTTGACCTGGGGCATTACGAGCGATTCATAGATGAGAACCTGTCCCGACACAACAACCACACCACAGGGCAAATCTACGAGAGTGTCCTTGAGAAGGAACGCAAGGGCCTCTTTTTGGGAGGCACCGTTCAGGTGGTCCCCCACATCACCAACGAGATCAAGCAGCGCATCACCAAACTTGCCTCCAAAGAGTCGCTGGACGTGGTGATCTGCGAGATCGGCGGCACGGTGGGCGACATCGAAGGTCAGCCATTCCTGGAGGCCATTCGCCAGCTCAGGCTCGATTTAGGTCCTGGGAACGTTCTCTACGTGCACGTAACCCTTGTTCCATACATCGCGACCTCAGGCGAGTTCAAGACCAAGCCTACCCAGCACTCGGTGCGTGAGCTGCGCGCTGCAGGCATTCAGCCTGACATCATCATCGCCCGCTCCACCGAACGCATGCCCCGCGCCGCACGGGAAAAGATATCACTATTCTGCAGCGTAGAGAAGGAAGCGGTAATAGATGCCCCTGATGTAGAAAGTATCTACGAGATTCCGCTTATTTTCCACGAGCAGGAGCTCGACAGGCTCGTGATCGCAAAGCTCGGGCTTGCTGAGAATCCTGCAGAGCTTTCGGCATGGCGGGACTACGTGGAACGCGAACGCAACCGTAGGGAAAGCATCCGCATAGCGCTCGTGGGCAAATACACCGGGCTAAAAGACGCCTACAAGAGCGTGATCGAGGCCTTAAACCATGCGGCGGTAGCCGAAGGGATGAGGTTGGACCTGGTGTGGGTGGAATCGAGCGATTACGACGAAGATAAGTTCGAGGGATTTAAAGACATAGACGGCATCCTGGTTCCGGGAGGATTCGGTATAAGGGGGATTGAAGGCAAGATTCGAGTGGTACGGTACGCGCGCGAGAATCGCATCCCCTACCTTGGCCTGTGTGTAGGACTTCAGGTCGCGGTGATAGAGTTTGCGCGCAACGTATGCGGTCTTGAAGACGCCAACAGCACCGAGTTCAATAAAAAAACACCTCACCCGGTGATCGATCTCATGCCCGAGCAGAAGAACATCTACCGCAAGGGTGGAACCATGCGGCTGGGTTCCTACCCTTGTATATTGAAACCTGAGACCAGGACACGAGAGTACTACGGGAAAGAGGTGGTATTCGAGAGACATCGTCACCGCTACGAGGTAAATCCTGCCTATCTGGAAAGACTGCAAGACGCCGGTCTTGTGATCTCCGGCTCCTCGCCCGACGGTCTGCTCGCAGAGATCGTAGAACTCCCCGATCATCCCTTCTTCGTAGCAAGCCAGTTCCATCCTGAGTTTCTCTCAAGGCCGCTTCGCCCGCATCCTCTTTTTGCCAATTTCATAAGCAAAGCCCATGAATACGCTGCCCGTTCAGGGCTGGCCGATTCACCCTCCAAGTAAGAAAGAGAATTAGCCCCGTGCTGATCGTATTCTTTTTGATTCTGCTGCGGTCAGCCCCATTTGAGATAGCGATGATTCTCGCAAGGCTACTTGTAAGGACGTATGCGGCATTTGTTCCGGCCGGCCGCTTTCAATTGTACAAAGCCGCTCAAAGGCTTGGAAGCCGACGATTCCGTGCAAAGGATTATTTAGATCATGCGGCGTTCAATCTCGTCGTGATGGCACGCATGGGAACCGGGTTTTCACGCAGGCTAACCGAGAGGGTGTTGATTGAAGGCGAGGAGAGTATACGAAGACTTAAAGAGAGTAAGAAATCGGCCGTGGTTGCGACCTTCCACTACGGGCCGTGGGAACTTCTTGCCGAAACGTTCGCAAGAAAAGGTTATCCGGTTGCAGCGCTCGTAGGCCGCCAAAGCATGCGTATCTTCGAGGGTTATCTTGCGGCCCTGCGGCGCAGGGCGGGCCTTAGAACCATAACCGACCTGAACACGGCATCACGCGTTCTTCGGAACGGTATGTTCCTTGCCGTACTTCTGGACAAGACCCGCCGCGCGAAAACCCAGGCTTGGGGATTGCCTTATTCGGACTATAATGTATCCGTGATACCACAGCGGCTCGCAAAAAAGACAGGCTCCAGCCTGATCCCTGTGATGTGTCGTTTCCGCAACCGAAGGCTCGAGGTAACTATAGGCTCTCCTACCAAAGACCTTCGTGAGTTCTTTATGCCCTTCTTTCAAGAAGCCCCGTTCGAGTGGCTCGTATGGGGGGAATGATGCGGAAGATACTCTGGTCATTCTTCTGGATGTTTGGCTGCGTATTGCTTCTGGGGTCCTGTTCCGGGGAGGAACGGGAAAAGGTCACCGAAGAAGAACTGCCGAGCCAGATCGTCGACAACTTCCAGATGCAGGAATCCAAAAGCGGCAAGGCGCTTTATTTCCTTCAAGGCCGCCGCGCGTTCTACTACGATAAGCGAAACAAAATCGTGGTGCTTGATCCGCACATCACCTTCTACGGACGCGGTAAAGAAGTAACCTCGGTGGTTGTATGCGACTCGGGCGTGATATCGAACCGTACCAGTGATCTTGTAGCTTATGGACACGTCGTTGTAACAACATCAGACAGCACGATACTCCAGACCGATTCCCTGGCCTGGTTCAACCGCCGAGCCAAGATAGAAACCGACGCAGAGGTAACTATCGCATCAGGAGAAGGAACCATCAAGGGCAAGGGTTTGATCTCCGACGCCGACTTAAACAGAATAGAGATCAAGGAGGAGGTCTCAGGAACCACCCCATTCTCGATAGATGAGGAGAGTGAATGATTTTGCTTTCTCTCATTATTTGCTCCGGACTCCAATACACGGCGGACAAGATGGAGAACCTGCGAGAGGGTGCGGGCAGAACGACACACCTTATCGGCAACGTGCATCTTTATGAAGAAAAACTCGATATCCGGGGCGCCGAGGCGTGGTTCAAGCCTGCAGAAGAGAGTTTCATAGTATACGACTCGCTGCGCATAAAGGCGCAGGATGCGGATATCACCGC
The DNA here is from genome assembly GCA_023128825.1 of Caldifarciminota bacterium. Taxonomy (GTDB): domain Bacteria; phylum Hydrothermota; class Tepidihabitantia; order B3-TA06; family B3-TA06; genus B3-TA06. Next base: position 22,260 of record JAGMDF010000019.1, read on the forward strand.
GGACTCGCTGTGGTTTGAGACCGGGAACCGCATCTCGCATCTTTACCGCAGGGTCATCGTAAAAAGAGGGAACACGGAGATAAGAGCCCCCGAGATCACGATATACCACCGTACCCGAACCGCAAAGATCCCATACGGTGCCCAGATACGGGACCTAAAGGAGGAGATCCTGGTAACAGGGGACGCGGTCTCCTACAGCCTGGAGGATGATAAGGGTACCATAGAACGCAACCCACGCCTGAGGGAGGATCGAGACTCATCGAATTTTCAGATCACAAGCAAGCGCATGCACATTGATCAAGGCAATAAATCGGCAAGCGCGGCAGAGAACGTACGTATAGTTACCGAGGATGCGAACGTCTACTGCGACACACTCATTCTATTCTATGAGCAGGATTTTGGGCATGCGTTCGGGAACACGGCAATAGAAAGCCCGGAGGGCAGAATCGAGGCTGACTCGGCCAATTTCTGGCTTACCGGACGCAACCTTGAGGAGATATTCCTTTACCCGGATGTCGTAACCCGTCACCGCACCGAAGGAGAGGACTCGGTGGTAATCCGCTCACCCTATCTGACCATCGATCTTTCGAAAAAGAACGCTGAAACCCTGATCTTTACTGGAGGAACACGTGGCACCTACTTCTGGCGAGAATCAGAAGCCCGAGCCGAAGAGTAAGAAACCCGAGACCAGAACCAACTCAAGCGTCTTACGAGCAGAAGGTCTGCGCAAGGAGTTTGGCAAGCGGGCGGTTGTGCAGGACGTATCTTTACAGCTTCGTCAGGGTGAGGTTGTAGGTCTTCTGGGTCCCAACGGCGCGGGCAAAACCACGACCTTCTCGATGATCATCGGATTCCTGCAGCCTACGGCAGGGGAAATAACGATAGACGGAAAGCGTATCAACGACCTGCCTATCTTCCGCCGTGCCCGCATGGGAATAGGTTACCTCTCACAGGAAGCATCCATCTTCCGCAAGTTAAGCGTTGAGGATAACATAAAAGCCGTTCTTGAGCTAAGAGGCTACTCCAAGGAAGAGATCGTGGAACGCACAGAGACCCTCTTAAAGAAGTTCGAGATCGGGAACCTGCGGCGGTCGAAGGGGAATACCCTCTCAGGAGGAGAAAGACGCAGGGTTGAGATAGCCCGCGCGCTCGCCACCCAACCCAAGTTCCTCCTGCTTGACGAACCATTCACCGGTATCGACCCGATAGTACGAGGTGAGATACAGAAGATAATCCTCCTTTTGAAGAAAGAGGACATCGGGATACTCGTAACCGACCATAACGTGCGAGAGACCTTTGAGATCACCGATCGTACCTATCTTATGTACGACTCACGCATCCTTGTATCAGGTACGCCTCACGAGCTTGTCGCAAACAAGAAGGTGCGCGAGGTCTACCTGGGTAAAAAATTCAAGATATGAGACCCACGCCACCTTACGGAACACAGCGCCTTGAGACCTCGCTTCGACCTGAACTTGCCCTGCACCTTACTCCCCAGATGCGTCTGCGGCTTGAGATACTTCAGGCCAATATACTCTCCCTCGAGGAGATGCTTTCGCTTGAACTGCAACAGAACCCTGCTCTTGAGTTGATTGAAGGAGAACCGGAAGCGGAGGAAGAGAGGGCTTCGGAAGAGTTCTCAGTTGACGACTTCTATCCCCACAACCCTGGTGCCGATTACGAGGAAGCCGAGAAAAGACCTGAGCCGGGATCACAGTGCACGGATCGTTCACCCCTTGAGGAACATATGATGTTAGCCATCACCCAGGAGTTCTCAGGATGCGAGACGGATTACCGCATCGCCCGCTACATACTTGAAGGTCTTGACGAGGATGGATTCCTGCACGAGGAATCAAATTCCATGGCTCAGGCTCTTGGCACAACCGAAGAAGAGGTGGAACGAGTAAGACGACGTATCCAGTTCCTGGAACCGGTTGGAATAGCCTCCCGCGACATTCCTGAAGCGCTTTTGGTACAGCTCGAAACCCTTGGGTATAACGAAGAATCTACGGAGATACGCATCATCAAAGAAGGCTTCGATGCCCTGCTCCAGAAAAGAATCACATCACTTGCGAAGATTCTGAGACTTCCAACCGAAGTAATTGCTGAGGCCTTTGAAACGATCTCCAGGCTTGACCCGAAACCGGGGCGCAACTTCCGCGAGATAGTATGCCGTTCCGTTCAGCCGGATATAACGATTCGTTACCGTGAAGGTAGGCTGGAGGTGGCTGTAAACGAGAGCCCTTTGCCCGGCTTGAGACTTTCGGCAAAGTTCAAGGAGATTCTTAGGAATCCAAAGAGATTCTCCAGCGAGGAGGTCGAGTTCGCCAGGCGAAAACTTGAAAGCGCGCAACTCTTTATCAAGGGAATCCTGCAGCGCCGCGACACCCTGCACCGTCTGGCTCAAAACGTGCTCCTCAGCAACTACGACTTCTTCAGCGGACGAACCAGTCAATCAACACCACTCCTTATGAAGAACATGGCCGATGAGTTAGGACTGCATGCTTCAACGATCTCACGCGCGGTACGTGACAAGTATATTGAAACCCCGGTAGGTATATTCCCCCTGAGATCGTTTTTTGCGAAAGGCAAACAAAATCCTCTGCGCTCAAAACTTTCAGCAATCATAGCATCTGAAAACAAGGATAACCCTTTGACAGACGAACAGATTGCCGAGCAACTGACCCGGATGGGGCTAAAGATCTCACGTCGCACTGTTGCAAAGCACCGGCTCAAGCTGAATATCCCGGACCGTTTCCAGCGCAAAGCGCTGGGGTAGTGAATCGGGCGAACGCTCCCTTGCCCCATCGTGACGTAGTTCAGCCGAGAAAAAAGGCAGAGGCTACTCGAACCTCTATAAATTGGCGTAGGACTGATTTTTGCCTTTAGGGCTTGACAAGGTTGCATAGCTGAGTATTTTATACTTGGAAGTGAAATAGATGGCCAAAAAAAATCCAAACTTGGTTGAGCTTGATCAACTCAAGGAATACCTGCTTAACCCAGGTAAAGAGAAGGCCAAAGATTATTTGGCATTCCCGCTGTTCAAGAAATTGTTTGGCAGCAAGTTCAAAAAGGAAACGGATGCTGCCCGTGCGGACATCTATATTCAAGGGCAATTGCTGGTCGAACTAAAATCCGATTCCCGCGACTACATCGCAGGTTTCTACCAGGCGCTCCATTACGCGAAGCTAGGGTTATCTTTCTCTGCCATCTGTGTTATAGCACAGAAGTTCATCGCGTTGTGGAAGGTGAACAAAATCCCCGACCACGCAAAGCGCCTATCGGCAAAAGCGGATGCGACCATGCCTCCGAATGCCATCGGTGCCCTAAATGCTAGACGAACGACAAAGGCACAGTCCATCGAAATTCTCAATGCTGCAGTATTCAAGTTGGTTCCGGCAGACTTTGAAGGATTATTTAAGAGGGATTTCGACACGGCGCTCCCCGAGTTCGTTCAAGTGCTTAAAAACCTGGAGGCAAAGCGTATTCAGATCGATACGCACAACTTCATTGACAGTATTAAACAGCTTGAAAGATTCTTCGAAGATCCCTTGGATGCTGTCCACTGCTTCTACGCTATTGTCGGTTTCTGGGATGTCACATCAACTGTTGCCACTGATGCGTCAGGTGAGCTTTTCTTGATTGGAAAGAGGGGGTCAAAGGTCAGCGAGAAATTGAAAATCAAGCCTCGTCTCCATGAGGAGTTCAAAAAATTTGTTGAGAGCCGTTACGTCTTCACAAATGAAGGTTCTGGTCTGACAGTTGATTATTATTTCAGTCGGTTTGACGAAGTCATTACCCGCATCAAACCCGAATATGCCAGGCAGCATGGCATATTTTTTACCGACAATAATCTCAGTAAGTTCGCTCTCTGGTTCGTGCACGAGTTTTTCGAGAAGAGATTGAGCGATAGGTATATCGTTCTCGACCCCGCGGGCGGCTCAGGAAATTTGGTAACAAGTTGGAAGGGACACCTGAAACATAAGGTTATCTCAGAGTTGGAGCCCGACTTGCTCAAAACCATTGAGCGCCGGATGAAGCTCGACCCTGAGCAGATCGAAGGTGGTTTTACCATCATTCCGAAAACGAACGAAAATAAGGGTTTGAACTTCTTAGACAAATCCGCAGAGCAATATGTGAAACGTCTTTTGGCGGAACTAAGAGACAAGGATATTAAGTTCGACAAGCCGATTGCTTTTCTTCTCAATCCTCCATACAAAAATACCGACGAAAGTGAAGCATTCCGTACCAAAGTAGGCACAGTCTATCAAATTCACCCTTCCATTCTGGAATTGACCGGCCATGATGCAGGCAGGGAGCGTTACCTGGCTTTTCTTGGGCAAATCATCAATATTGCGCGACTGCAAATGGGTGACTTGCAATTAACGGAGTTGAAACCTGAGGACATTCACCTTCCTGCACCACAAGGTAAGAAGAAAAAGGTGACTCCGCTGATTCTCATCTTCACCCCGACATCGTGGCTGATCCCGCGACCGACCTACGTCCCGTTTAGAGAAATTTTCGACGCCTTTTTCAAATACGAGATGGGGTTCATCTTCCTGGGGAATGAGTTTTTCAAAATTAAAGGGCGCTTCCCTATTTCTTTTACCATTTGGAGCTACCACTACAAGATAGGGGGAAACAAGAATAACGTAATTGTAAAAGACCTGACTCATTTGACGAATTCCGATTTGGAGGTCAATTGGAATTTGCCGATAGAAACCATTTCAAAGAAACTGAAAAGCCTTGTCAAAGCAGCAAAGGACGTTCTGTTCAATAACACTCGTGGGGACATCAGAAATCTTCTTCCAAAGCTTGCGGACAAATCAGGCAAACTTATTACCCAGCCTCGCTATGATTACAGCGTTGCGAAGAAAGATACTGAAATAGGAAAATTAGTGAGTGGTTTTCCGATAAAAGATGAAAAGAACCATTTCGAGTTGATGCGGAAATGTGGAGATGCACTTGGAGAGTTTGTCGGATTCATGGATGATAATACTCCAGTAAGGGTGAAACAGGACAGTTGTTCGAGAATGTCGAATAAAGGGAACAGAGCATGGTTTCGATTAGACCTTGATTTCAAGGGCATGAATAAAACACGGATTCAAGCAGGTTGTCCAGATAATAGAGGTTATTGTGCATACGATCTCAATTCCGCTAAGACTACGTTTTTATGGTTTGCAATGACCAAAGTTTTGAATGGACGGTACCCAGTGTGGGTGAACCAATTTGACATTTGGGCGCCAAACATACCACAGCAAAAGGAAAAACAATTCTATTCCCTCTGTTTCGCGTTCGGTTTGGCAGAGAACCGATGCGTCGTGACAAAGTTCGAGAAAGATAATCCCGTAGAAGGCGCACCTGAAGTGTTCGTTGACAATCCGCTATGCCCGACCAATCCAGAATCCTTCTGGTCAACAACGCTCGACCGCGAAATCGTAGCCAGGCCTAAGTTGGCCCGCGAGTTAGTCGGGCTTGTCAAAGAACTCTATAAAAAATGGAATCAGAAGTACTGCAAGGGGCAAATCCTGTACAGCGTCGGGCTGCAAGACGAACCTTATTTCAAGTATTTCGACTATAAGGATTTCCTCACACCGTATTCAGGGCTTATCCAAATAAAAAAGTATGCAGAACTAAAAAATCTCGAAGACCTGCTGAATCTCTTTGAAAAGATTTCTGCAAAGACCAAAGAAGTTCGAGAAGAGATTTACAGGCTATTGACGGAGGAGTTCGCGTATTTTGAATAGGCCCTGTCCAGCTTTTGGGTAGTTTCTGTCCATCTTTTGTCCACCTTTTGACCACCTTTTGACCACCTTTTGACCAGCTTATTTTTTACCCCGGACGTCTGTGTATTCTGCGTGTCGGGTTGACTAAAATGTAAGGGAAAGTAGAATCCGTCATGCCTAAACCTACTAAGAAGAAGTTCGTTTTAAAGCTTAACTGGAAGCACGAGCTGCGCGATGCTGCGTTCATCGCCATTGGAAGTGCCGTGTGCGGCGCAGCTTACGCGATGTTCCTTATTCCGCACCACATCGTTTCAGGCGGGGTGGGCGGCATATCCATCATAATCAATTACCTCACCAAATGGCCGGTAGCCCTGTTCTATGTCGTACTGAACATACCGATCTTCTTCCTCGGCCTGCGCGGGATGGGGAAGCGCTACGCTCTAAAAAGCCTGGCCGGTATTTTTGCCGTATCAGGCTTCATCTTTCTTTTTGGAAACGTCCTTCAGTTACAGGAAGTTACCAAGGAAATCGACATCATCCTGAGCGCAATCTACGGCGGTGCTCTCCTTGGACTGGGTCTGGGGATAGTCTTCCGGGGCCACGGCTCCACCGGCGGAACCGACATCGTCGGTCAGTTCCTGGCAAAGCACACCAACATCTCGGTCGGCGGATGGATTCTCATTATAGACTTTATCGTCATCGGCTCCTCAGGATTCATCTTCAAGACCCTTGAAGCGCCTCTCTATGGAATACTGTCCCTGATCGTGAACACCAAGGTAATTGACCTGGTTCTTGAGGGCTTCAGCTACGCCCGTGCCGCCCACATCATTACATCAAAACCCCAGGAGGTTTCGTGGGCGATAGCACTTGAGATGCGGCGCGGGGTGACAGCACTAAAAGGACACTCATACTTCTCAGGGAAGAAACGCGAGGTGCTCTACATCGTGCTTACCCGAAGGGAGATCTCCTATCTCAAATACATCGTAAAACAGGTGGACCCTGACGCGTTCGTGGTCATCTCCGACGTGTACGAGGTGCTGGGCAAGGGGTTCAGGCCAAGGGTGTAGCTGACATCTCTATATCCAGGAACTAAGGCCGCCGTAGGCAAGAGGGTCTCTCTCTTGACACGACCCGATCTACCAATATCATAGGGAGATCAGAAAACGCGAAGAGCAACCGCTTCAGACGATAGGAAAGCAAAGCAGTTTGTCAGGATAAGAAAGGAGTTATGATGCAGCCACGAGATGCGGAAAACCAGGAAGCTAAAGTCGACAAAACCATTATCACGGTCTCCGTGGTTTTGGGCGGCATATACTTCCTTCTAATATTCGGGTACATAGCTTTGATTGCGTCTCTGTTTTCACGAACCTGGTAGTATTCTTCAAGGGCGAGCAATCCCTGCTTCTATCTCTTTCCATGAACACCGGGGATTAGGGGACGAAAAATTTAAGCCTACCCTTGAGGTTAATCCTTCTTTACCGCCTTGAACTCTACCGACTTATCTGAGCGGGGTACTGCGATGATCTGACAGGGATAGGTAAGTGCCATGGTAACCATCGCGTCGGGCGGCGGGGACTTCTCTTGGTACTCCACAATAATGGTCTTTGGCCCTTCGAGCACGCGCTGGATTGAAATGCTGTAGCCACCGGTGGGCTTTTCGCCGGAAAAGACACCCACAAGCATCTGAGTAGAGAAATCAACCTCCGGAGCAGGAAGCTTGTTGCCTTCGCCGGTTATCACCATGCAGTAGCGATCCCAGAACGCCTCCCAGCTCTCTGCATCGCGAAAAACCATACCGCCGGATTCAGGATACTGCAAACCACTACAAGGTATCGATTCAAGTGGGGAGACCGGTTTAAGGGTCTTCACGTTGGAACACCCCATCATCAATAAGAGGGCCACAATGGACCCAAAGATGAATTTGCTTATCATACTTTCTCCTCGCCCATCTCAGTGAACTCATCCTCCCTGAAGGTTGCCAATGGTAAAGGATCGGTGAGGGAGCGACCCGCATGGATATCCAACTCCTTCTGGGCGGTGGTAGAGATGAGGGTGAACAGCTGGCCGACCCTGATATCATGTGGACAGGCCTGCTCGCACATCCCGCAGGCAACGCAGGAAAGTCCAATGTGGTTCATGCGCCCCAGGTGGAACAGTATCTCGTCGCGCGGCATCGCGAGGATACCGCGACGCTGGGTCCACTCCTCGTAGCGCGGTCCTTCGAAGTGAAAGGTGGCGGAGTCGAAAAAGCACTCGTTGCAGTAGCACACCGGACACATTGTTCGACAGTTGTGACAGTCAACGCATTTGGCAAAGAATTTTACGAGGCCCTCGATGCCGGCGACTTCTTTCTTTAGCTCTGCCAGATTCTTCTCCATGAACGCGGTACGCTTCTCGGCTTCGGATTTAAGCGCGGACTCGCGGGCGGAGGTATCGGAAAGTTCTGCGTCGAGGGCTATGTGCTTGAGTATCTCTTCACCTTTGTCGGTCTTGGCTTCCAGGATGATTCCGCCGTCGGCCCCGAAGGTGCCGATGTTGATGTCGGCCACCGGTGCGGTGGGATGCTCGCACATGCGGCAGACGGGACGGATTTGTTCTTCGGTGAAATCGGAGAATCCAGGAAGGGTATCGGACGCCTTCTCTTCGAACGTCTCAGGCTCCACCGTACCCGGGCAGTCGCGGGTGATTAAAAGAACGTTATCAAGGCTGATCTGGCGCAGTTTGACCAGTTCCACCGCGGCCCTGGATTCGCAGGGACGAAGCAGCACGGCGACGGTATTGGTTGGATTGGCAAACCGGGTGATCTTGGAAAGTTGAACGGCAGTGGATAAAGGCATGACCGGAGCGAACGGGAAGGTTTCATCGAGGGAGTCCTTTGAGGAAAGCAGAGCGGGGAATATCTGGTTCAGGCCGGATTTTCTGGCAGGTAGTAATGCGGAGGCAATAAGGTTCGCGCCGAATAGCTCGGCAAAGAACTCACGGGTCGCCTCGCGAGGATTCAGATCCTTCGCATAGATTCCAACCATCGTTACGCCTATGTCTGCGGGGATTTGCCCATCGGGTTCGGGCCTTTTTCTTTGATTTCATCGGTCATCTGGCGAACCACCTTGGCGAATCGCACCCCCTCGGATGCTGATATCCATCTAAGCCACACCCGGTCAGGGTCCAAATCGAGGGTATTGAAGATGGATTTTAAAAGCGCCACCCTGCGCCGGGCCTTGTAGTTGCCGTTCACATAGTGGCAATCGTTGGGATGGCAGCCGCCGATCAAAACACCGTCGGCGCCTTCCAGCAGCGCCTTGATAACGTAGCTTGCGTCCACCGAACCGGAGCACATCACGCGTATAGGCCGCACGTTGGCCGGATACTGGATACGCGAGGTACCCGCCAGGTCAGCCGCGGCAGCGGTGCACCAGTTGCAGAAAAAACCTACGATCTTCGGATCAAATTCCTTTTCCATTAATCGCCTCTTTCAGTTTAGGCCAGCATTACATCAATCATACGGAATGCCTGATCACTTTCAAGTGTCAACAAATGCGCCGCCTGCGAAGGGCAAGCAGAAGCACAGATTCCACAACCTTGACAGATCGCCTCTATCACCCTGGCGGACATGAGATCATCGTCCATCACCCGTGCGGAGTTGGGACAGGCGTCGATGCAGATACCGCAGAAGGCGCATCGCCGGGTATTTGTGCGGGCAACGTAGTACTTTGGCGCGAGCTTTTCGCGACGCAAGAAGACCAGGGCCTTGGCGACAGCGGCGGATGCTTCGGTGAGAGACTCGGTGAGCCTTTTAGGTCCCTTGGCCAGACCGGCGGCAAACATTCCGTCAACTTCGAGCTCGGTGGGTCTGAACTTGGGGTTAACCTCGGCAAAGAATCCGAACTCATCGAAGGAGATCGACTTGTCGTTGTAGAGAATGGGAGGGGTGGAGGCAACGATTCCGTTAGCCAGTACGACGCTGCCTGCCGAGAGCTCGACAGTGGCATCAAGGAGGCGATCAAACACGGACACCACCAGCTTACCGTCACGCCGGGAGACCGTGGGAGGATTATCCTTCTCGTATCGAATGAAGTTAACCCCCAGCTCGCGCGCCTTGAGGTAGTAGAGTTCACTAAGCCCCCAGCTCATCACGTCCCGGGCGATGATAGTGACCTCTATCTTGGGATCCGCTTCCTTGAGCGCAATCGCGTTTGCCAGAGCCCGCCGGCAGCATACACGGGAGCAGTAGGGATGCTCCTCGTTCCGGGATCCAACGCACTGTATCATTACCACAGATTTCAGATCGTCGGTCTCTCCTTTTGAAATCCGTCCGGCAAAATCTCTTTCACTTATCACACCTTCCAGCCCCCAGCCGAACTCATCCTTCTTGGGTTCGTACTCCTGGGCACCTGTGGCAAAGAGGATTATCGTAGCACCCCGTATCAGTTCTTTCTCACCCCGCTTGAGATGGCAGGTGAATTTGCCCAGCTCACCCTCGATTCGATCGAGGGTGGTGTTGGTGAGGAGTTCGATCTTTTTGATTTTTTTTACTTCCTTGATGAGTTCGTCGAGGAAAGGCTTAGCCTCGAACCCCTCTAAAGTCCGGGTGAGCTTGCTCGCCTGACCTCCGGGCTGTTCGGTTTTTTCGATAAGGGTTACTGAAACGCCAACGTCGGCGAACTGTCTGGCCGCCCACAGACCGGCAGCGCCTGCTCCAACGATAAGAGCGCGTCCGAAGGGCTGCACCGGCTCCGCTGAATCGAAGCTGAGAAGACGCAGCTTCTCGGCGTGAGCAAGAGCCAGGGTTAGTGCCGCTTCGTTAAACTTAGATACGTCCTCATACCCCCACAGCACCGGCTCGCGGAAATCCAAGAGCTCCAATTGAGCAGGATGCCAGCCCATCTGCTGCGCCCTTTCTTTTAAGATGCGCTCGGCTTTATTCGGGTTTGGACCTGCTACCACCAGCCGGTCGAGTTCCTTTTCCTTGATGAAGTTCTCGAGTTCGGCCAGCCCCTTCCCGGTTTCGGTGTAGTTGATGAACGCCGTTGTAATGCCTTTTTCGGCAAAGAAGGTTTTGATGGCATCCTTGTCCAGCCCATCGTCGTCACCCACCGGGTCGAAGACTATTCCAACTTTAGGGAATGGCTCAACTGACTTCGGAGGTGTGTTACGGGTCTTAGGTATCCCCAAGAGCGACGCGATTCGTCCCGCCGCGGCCTGCGCCTCGGTTATTGAATCGGGCAGATCCTTTGGCCCTCCTGCCGAACCGATAGCGAACACCCGCGGGTTTGCTGTCTCAATCTCGGTCCCTTCCTTGATCTTGATAAATCCTTCTGTGGTCTCAAGCTCAAAAAGCTCTGCAAAATCATCTGCCCTGCCTTCCTGCCCCACCACCAGGGTCAGCAGATCAAACTCCTCTTTGTGGAACTTGCCGTCCTCGGACTCGTAGTGGACGATGAGGTTGTTGTCTTGATCCTCCTCGACCTTGGCCGGTCTGCACGGTATCCAGCGAACATCTGGCAGCGTCTCTTCCATATAAGAATAGTATGGTTTTCCATATCCCCTTCTGTCCATGTAGAAAATGGTTAGCTCGGTATCCGGATATTTATCCCCCAGCATCCGCGCTTCCTTGGCACCGTACATGCAGCACGCCGCCGAGCAGTACTGGTGAACCCTATCTCGCGAGCCGGCGCAGAACACGAACGCTACCTTCTTTGGTTCGGAGCCGTCAGACGGGCGCTTGAGTTCGCCTTGGGTGGGGCCGTAGTTGGAGAGGATGCGTTCCAGCTCCAGGCTGGTTACGACGTTTGGGAAGCGTACCCCCAGCTCGGTGAGATATGCCGGATCGATTAAAGAAAAGCCGGTGGCTATTACCACCGCATCTGCTTCCAGCGATATTTCACGAGGCTGCATCTCGAGATCGATGCAGTCTGTAGGACACACCTTGACGCACTCGCCGCAGCGAGTACAGTTTTCGCCGTCAATCACCCAGGTTGACGGCACGGCCATGGGATAGAGGGTATAAGCCGCCTTGCGCTTGCCTAAGATGTTGAACTCGTCGGGGACCTCCACCGGGCATACGTCTTCGCACTTCCGGCAGCGCACGCACAAGCGAGGCTTGATGTAGGCAGGCTCCTGATTGAAGTAGAGTTTGAGCCTCTCGCCCTTGAGCTTTTCAACGTTACAGAGTGTTGAAAGGTTGTAGATGTCAAGACCTTCTGCCCCAAGGTCTCGGCGCAGGCAGAGTTCAGATACGCCAGGCTCCACGCGGGAACGAAGCTGGCAGAACCCGCACGCATCGTTTGGGAACTGCTTGTCAAGCTGGCCGATGGTTCCCAGAAGGTGGGAGTTTTTATCTATTAGGGATACCTTGAACCCCAGATCGTTGAGTGCCAGTGCAGCCGCGATGCCTGCCGCTCCTCCGCCAAGAACCACCACGTGCTTTTCAAATTCCTTAACCTTCTTAGCCATCAGTAATCCCTGGTCGCTTCCTCAATCATGGCAAACAGCTGGGTCCGGGTGGCGTTGCGTAATTTCACCGCCTGGGACGGACACGCCGCGGCGCACGCCCCGCAGCCCTCGCACAATGCCTCGTTTACCTTGGCCTTTTTCTTTACCGGGTCGACCACTGACGCGTCGTAGGGACAGACCTCCTCGCAGACGCCGCATCCGGTGCAGATGTCTTGATCGACCTCAGCAATCAAAGGTTCGCGCTCCAGGGTCTCGCGGGAGAACATGGCCAGCACCTTGCCTGCCGCACCTGACGCCTGACAGACGGTGTCGGTTATGTCCTTGGGGAACTGGATCGCACCGGCAACAAAGATACCGCCGGTTAATGTTTCAATAGCGCGGAGCTTGGGATGCGCCTCGGATACCCAGCCGTACTCGTCGGTAGCCAAGCGCAGCCTGGAGGCAAGCTCAGCAGTACCTTTGGAAGGTATCATGGCCGGAGCCACAACCACCAGGTCTGCCTCCATCTGGATGGGCTGACCGGCCAAGGTGTCCTCCGAGAATACGGTAACCTTGCCGTCGTGCTCGTATAATCGGGACACCTTGCCCCTGATGAACGTGGCGTGACTTTCCTCCATGGTGCGGGCGTAGAATTCCTCGTAGCGCTTGCCGTTGGTGCGGATGTCTATGTAGAAGAGATACGGCTCGCCGTCTTCAACCGCGTGCTTGTATAGCATAGCCTGTTTGACCAGGTACATGCAGCACACCCTTGAGCAGTAGGCAACCCCGTGCTCCGGATCGCGCGACCCTGCGCAGTGCACGAACGCAACCTTCTTTGGAACCTTGCCGTCTGCGGGTCTGCGCACCTCGCCCGCGGTGGGGCCGGAGGGACACAGGATGCGCTCAAACTGCATTGCGTCGATAACGTGCTTGAACTTACCTCCGCCGTACTCGGGCATCTGTGATAACGGCATCAATTCGTATCCGGTAGCCACAATGATCGCACCCACCTCAAGCTCCTCTGTCCAGTCTGCAAGGGAGTGCTCGATGCAGTCAGGTTCACACACAGCTTCGCACAGCCGGCACTCCGAACATCCCCCGCAGTGGATGCACCGCTGCGCCTGGGATACTATCTCTTCTTCGGAATATCCCAGCTCGACCTCGTTGAAGTTGGTGATGCGATCCTTGATTGCAAGCTCGGGCATCGGTGACAGAGGAGTGGGCTTGGCCAAATCCTTGTCGCCCACCAGATCAGACTTACGGGAGAGCTCGTTTGCTCGATCACGAGTAAAGTCCAGCCCTTCCAGCATCAGGTTGATGGAGCGAGCCGCCTTTCTGCCTGCGCCCGCCGCATCTATGAACGTGGCCGGGCCGGTAACGCAATCGCCGCCGGAAAACACCTTGGGGTTGGAGGTTACTAACGTCTCCTCGTCCACCGCGATGGTTCCCCACTCGGTAAGCTCGATATTGTCGGCCTCGGTGATGAAGGATAAATCAGGCTTCTCCCCCACTGCCAGGAACACGTTGTCGAATTCTAAAATCTCTTCCGATCCTTCGATGGGTATTGGGCGACGCCTACCCGATGAGTCAGGCTCGCCCAGCTTCATGTGAATGACTTCTACGGATTTGAGCTTGCCGCCCTCACCGATGAACTTCGTCGGATTGGTCAGGAGCATGAACTTGATGCCCTCTTCCTTGGCCGCGTGTATTTCATCGGATATGGCCGGCATCTCCTTCTCGGTACGGCGGTAGATTATGGTTACCTCGGAACCGAGACGAAGCGCTGAGCGGGCGGTATCCATTGCCGAGTTCCCACCTCCTACCACGGCAACCCGCTTGCCCAGCTTGGGCGTCTTGCCTCGATTCAACTCACCCAGGAACTGAACCCCGCCTGAGACGCCATCCAACTCCTCGCCCGGAATACCCATCTTGCCTTCCTTGTACGCTCCGACGCACAAGTAGACCGCATCGTAATCTTCGATTAACTTCTTGAGAGGTATATCCATGCCGATCTGCGTGTTCGGCTTGTAGTCAACACCAAGCTTGAACACCAGCTCGCATTCTTTCTGCAGTACATCCTTATCCAGACGGAACGCCGGGATTCCTGCCCGTAACATACCTCCCGGTTTATCTTGTGCATCAAAAATGATCACTTCGTGACCATTTTTTCGCAAATCTACTGCCGCTTGTAATCCGCCTGGTCCCGCACCTACGATAGCGACCTTTTGTCCAGACGGAGACTCAATCTCAATCTCCATACTAGCCTCACCCTTCTCCCTCAACTCCCAGTCGGCAAGCCAGCGCTTGATGTGCTTGATGGCTACCGAGTTCGAGTCGACCTCCTGACGGGAACACGCATCTTGGCAGGGATGGGTGCAGATGCGTCCTGCCACCCCGGCAAACGGAAAGCGAGCCTCGTTTCTGATGAGGGAAAGCGCCTGACCGTACTCCTTGGCCGAGGTTGCGGTCACGTACCCGTGGGCGTTGAGGTGAACCGGACAGGCGGCACGACAGGGCGGCTCACCCTGCTTATCGATGGTGAACTTGTTGGGTACCGCCTGATCAAACGGCCGGTAAGCGGCTCGGCGGGTATCCATCCCGTGATCCCACTCCGATTTCATCACCACCGGGCAGACCTCGGCGCAGTCCGCACACCCGTTGCACTTCGACCAGTCGATATAGGGGGAACGGTGGCGGATCTTGACCTCGAAGTTGCCGATGTAACCTGAAACCTCTTCAACCTCGGAGTAGGCAAGAATGTGAATATGGGGATGTTGGGCTGCCTCGGTCATCTTGGGAGTCATGATGCACTGCGGGCAGTCGAGGGTTGGGAAGGTCTCGGACAGCTTAAGCATGTTGCCGCCGACGGTAGGAGTACGTTCAACCAGGTAGACGTCGTGTCCGGCATCGGCGATGTCCAGCGCGGCCTGGATTCCCGCAACCCCTCCGCCTATAACCAGCGCTGCATGGGTAACCGGTATCTGGAACGGCTCGAGTTCAAGGTCGCCAGCCAGCTTCTTTACGGTTTCCCGGACGACCGTAAGCGCCTTGCGGGTCGCTTGCTCCTTTTCGTTCTCATGGGGCCAGGAAACCTGCTCCCGGATGTTGGCAACCTCCACCTTGAACGGATTAAGCCCGGCACGCTTGGCCACGTTGCGGAAGGTTTTCTCATGCAGCGAGGGCGAACAGTTTGCAACCACGATGCCATCGAGTTTTTCTTCCTTGATAGTTTGCTCGACCATATCCTG
Organism: Caldifarciminota bacterium; assembly: GCA_023128825.1. Taxonomy (GTDB): domain Bacteria; phylum Hydrothermota; class Tepidihabitantia; order B3-TA06; family B3-TA06; genus B3-TA06. Next base: position 37,666 of record JAGMDF010000019.1, read on the forward strand.
GCCAGGCTCCGAACACATGTAGATGTAATCTTTTGAAAACACAACCCCAGGTATCCCTCGTGACTCCTCGGCCAAACGCTCCACGTCCACCACCCCAGCGATGTTGAGGCCACAGTGGCATACGAAAACGCCTATCCGAGGCTTCCTCACGCCGCACCCATCTCAGTGATCAATTTGATGGTCGCCTCGTCCTCGATCCCCAATTCCTTTGCCTCAAGACCGAATGCAAAACCCATAAGCTGGGTGAAGTAAAGAACCGGCAAACCCTTGAAACCGTAAGAACGCTCTGCGACCTCCACCTGCCTTGTGCCGATGTTGAACTCGCACAGAGGGCAGGAAAGGATGATAAGGTCAGCTCCTGATTCACGGGCACTGCTAACGATATGCTCGGTGCGCTCTAAAACCAAATCCTTGTTTGCAAGAGTCTGATAGGAACCGCAGCACTCAAGCCGCGAGGGCCAGTTGACCGGTTCGGCACCAAGAGCGCGAACCAGATCTTCCATGACCGAAGGATCTTCCAGATTATCTACACCCGCGCCTTCAGGCCGTACCAAAGCACATCCGTAATAGGAGGCAACTCGCAGACCACTAAGAGGTTTGGTTACCTTTGAGCGAATCTGCTCCCAGCCCAGATCGTCGCGCAGGAGTTCTAAAAGGTGACGAACCTTAACCTTGCCCGAATATTTAAGTTCCTCCTTGTACATGAAGTCGTTGAGCTCGGAGAGCCTTACAGGGTCAGAGGCGATAAACTCGTTGGCACGCTTGAGGGTGTTGTAGCACATGGAACACAGGGTGAGAACTTCACTCTCGCCCATCTCCTCGACCCTTATCATGTTGCGCACCGTGGCGATGTGGTGCATGGTATCATCGGTGGTAAGGGAGAACACAGTTCCGCAGCAGTTCCAGCGCTCAATCTCCCGCATCTGGATGTTAAGAACCTTGGCAATGGCGAAAGCCGACTGCTCAAACGCCTTGCCCGTTGTCTTCAAGGTGCAGCCTGGATAGTAGGCGATGGTTCGGGGTTTTCCAGAGCTCATCCTGACAATTTCCTCAAAGCCGATACCCAGGCGATGGTCGGGTATCGCTCTCGCTCCTCCTCAGGTATGTTATTAAGGTCTAACTGATCGATGTTCTTGCGCAGACATACCTGGCGAAGCGCCTCCAGCACGCGCGCGATGTCTATCCCTTTGGGACAGCGCGAGGTGCAGGTAAAGCAGGACGCGCATACCCAGATGGTTTTGGATGAAAGCACCGCCTCCACCTCACCCAATTGCAGAAGCCTGATCGCCTGGTTCGGCATGATGTCCATGAGGCTTATGGATGGGCAGTCGCCTGAGCAGCGTCCGCACTGGTAGCAGGCAAAAACGTCAACTTCAGAAATCCGCTCAACCTTGTCCAGGATGTCGCGGCGAGACTTCGTATGCTTGCCAAGCTCAATCATTTAGCGGTGATTATAGGACTAAGACGGGGGGTTGTCAACCAGAATAGCGGCTGCTTATATAAGGGATTCTTACCCTTGACAAAACCCCGCTTTGGCCTACTATTCTTATGGAGGTGATTTATGAAGCATCTAAAGCTTAGCTTAATCCCTTTAGGGGTTATCTTGGCATTCAGTGGGTGCACACACGTGGTAAACGTCCCGCAGATACCGGAGTTGATAGTCCCTGAAGATGGCGCGGTGTTTGAAGCGGAACCGCCGACGTTTATCTGGACCTCCGATTCGTTATTTCTAGCGGACGCCTACATTATCATAATCCTCAAGGACTCATTGAGAAGTGAAGACACCCTGGTCTATGAAACCCTCGAAGATACGACTTATACGATGCCCCAGGATATATTTAACTCAGCCGACAGCGGCACCTACTGCTGGGTGGCGGTGGTTCACTGGATAGACGGGAATGTGGAGACTACCGCCCACGGCGATCCTCGCACCTTCGTCATCAAGAAACCGGAGGAACCGCAGGGCCTTGACCTCGACACCACCTACTTCCCGTTCGGGCTGGGGTATGAATGGTGTTATGAAAGCAACAACGGGGGTGTCTATGACACATTCACGGTAGAAGTCACAGATTCTTCTTGGATAGCAGACACGCTAGTGTTCCAATTAATTGGAAGTTTTTACGGCATTAGTAACCCAGTAGAAATCTGGGATAATCAAGTGACGGTATTCGATGAGTTAATTGACGTCGTCCCCCAGGCATGTACCTTAATAAATGAACCTTTGAAGTTTTACGTAATAAGCTATCGTAGCGATATTCTGTGGATAACAGTGTACTATCCCTGGGGTGAAGATCCAGATGGCTTTGCCGAATGTTGGACAACGCATGAAAGAGGCATCGGAGCAAGAAAACAAGAAAGGACAAACTGGAGTGGAGGAGGACCTGTATCAGGTTTTACTTATACACTTCTTACTATGACCACCCCGGAGGGGCAAAGATACCCGTAAACGAACCAATTTAAACCTATAATCACGTCTTAATCCACGGAATAAAATCGTTGACATCGGTGTATTTCTCTTTAGACTATAGGAGATGAAGGTGTTGTTATTGCTGTATTTGGCGGCTCTCCCCCAAAAGGAGGTGCTGACATACGACGTCAACCTCGGGCCGCTGTACGCCGGTGAGATGAAACTCTCGTTCATCGAGACCGAGTTTGAGGGTCAGCACTGCTACAGGTTCCGCTCGGTCCTCTCATCCCTTGAGAGCCTTGCCTGGCTCTTTACCCTGAACGACACCATCTACTCTTACGTAACCCGCGATTCTTTCAAGGTGCTCTACTTCGAGAAGCGAATGCACGAAACTAATTACGATACCGTAATAAGGGTGCGCTTCGACTGGGAGGGTCAGCGCATCTGCTACGAGGACGGCTCCTCCTATCCCCTGCTGCCCGGCACCCTGGATATCGTATCGATCTACTATTACTTCAGACTCAACCCGCTGGCTGTGGACGAGGAACGCGATGTTGTCCTGCACGCCGATCGCATGACCGAGCGAGCGACAGTACAGGCGGTCAAGGAGGTGGCGGTCAGATCGAAAGCCTCGCCTTCTGGATCGTTCTCCTGCACCAAGCTGGTGCCCGACGTTCGAGGTAAGGGCAGCTTCGGCTCGGGCGGAAACCTGATCTTCTATCTTACGAACGATGAGAACCTATATCCTGCGTTAATCAGAACACTTATGACAGTTGGCTCCATCTCGGCGAGGCTAAAATGGATCTGGCAGGAATGACCACCTCACGAAGTAGCTGCCGGCTGAAGCCGTCGTGGGGACCCCGGAATATTTACCCCAAGACAATTCACCGCAATTTCGAAGCAACTCTTTATTCCCTCCCCCTTGATGGGGAAGGTTAGGAGGGGGTAAAAGTAGTGCGAACGTTCGCACCATCGTGGCGCCGTTGTGCGTCAAGTTTTCAGCGAGGCTTAAGACTCGTATTACTCCCTCTCCCTTTGGAGAAGGCTAGGGTGAGGGGATTTACCATATGAAACAGGAGCAGTTTAATGACATCTAAGCCACCGGAGATCCATGCCATTCTTCTTGTAGGAGGCAAGGGCGAGCGATTCTGGCCCGCAAGCACGCCGGAACGCCCCAAGCAGTTCCTACGGATATTCTCTGATAAATCAATGGTGGCCGAAACGGTGGATCGCATAAGTTCAATGATTCCAAAGACTAACATTCACTACGTACTGC
>JAGMDF010000002.1 GCA_023128825.1 Caldifarciminota bacterium
GGCTTGCATTAAGGTGATTATCGCCTATTATCTCGTATTAAAGAAAGAGAAGACAGGATGAAGGAACTTTTGGGTATCATTTTTGGGGTCCGCAGGGGTTTGCGGTGTAAATCCCTGGGGTGGGTATGAAGGTCCGGTTCCTTATAAACCCCTCGGCGGACAAGGGGAGGACGAGTAAGCGCTGGCCGGAGTTTTTTGCCGGCAAAAAGCTTGACTACAGAGTCTGCGAGGAGCTGGGGATGATCGAGCGCTTCACAAAGCAAGCGGTGAAAGAAGGGATCGAACGAGTTGTCATAGTCGGCGGCGACGGGTCCCTGAACACCGCCTTGAACGCGCTTGAAGGTGCCGAGCTCCAGATAGGGGTTATCCCCAGCGGGTCGGGCAACGACTTCGTGAAGACAGCGGGGGTGGAGTTCTTTGAGCCTGAGCGTTACCTCGAACCGTGCAACCTGCGCCGCATCGACCTGGGCAAGGTGGACGATCGGCTGTTTGCTAACATCTTCGGCTCGGGCTTCGATGCCGATACCGCACGCAGGATGCAGTTTTCCGGTATCAAGGGCGATCTGGGCTACCTGGTGGCGGTGCTGCGGACACTGGGGACCTTTCGTTCCCCCACCGTTACCGTCCAGACCGACCGGGAGAAGCTTGAGCTTGAAGTGATGACCGTATCGGTGGGCAACGGCCGCTATCACGGCGGGATGTTCATGCTCACCCCCACAGCCGACCTTGCCGACGGCGAGCTTGACCTGTGTCTGGTGCGCAAGATCTCCAAACTGCGCTTCATCAGCCTCATACCCTCGAGCTTCAAAGGCAAACACGTTGAGGTCACGGACGTGGTCTCGATGCATCGCTTCCGCCGCATGAAACTCACCTACTCCCGGCCGGTTCACTATCACATAGACGGCGAGGTCTCGCCACATGCGGTCTCAGAACTCGAAATCTCCATCCTGCCCAGGGCGCTTACCTTCGTTGTGCCGTGAGGAGCCTTCTACCCGTCTCGCTGTTTATTGCAATCGCCTTACCGCTTGCGGGACAAACCGACGAAGCGTCAATGCCGGCAGAAACCAGGGAATCAGTTTTCCACGATTCCATCAAGGTTGCCTCCGATAGTATATCGGCTGATAGTGCAAAGGAGCAAGGTAAATCTGTAAGGACAGCCATGCTGCTTTCGGCTTTCATCCCTGGCGGCGGGCAGTTATACAATGAGAGTTACGCCAAGGGCGGGCTGATCGCGGCTGCCGAGATCACGCTGGCCTGTTTCACGATCCGTGAGCACCTTCTTATGATCGGCGTGGAGGAGACGTGGTCTGACGACGTGCCTCACTCCATCAAGGGACCTAAGATAGATTCGCTTCGCAGTCTTCATCGGGACCGGCGCAACGTTTATGCGTTCTTTACCGGCGCGGTGATCGCCTTCGCGGTCTCGGACGCCTACGTGGATGCGCACATGTTCGGCTTCAAGGAGCAGCAGCGGCTTTCACTCGTTCCCGCAGACCGGGGCATAGGCTTGGCTCTCCGTTACCGATTCTAACCCTTTATCGGCAAATCAAGATAAGACACTCTTGTCTGTTCTATAAATATCGGTAACTTGTAGAACGGACACTCCTGGCTATAAATATCTAAAAGCCGCAGGCTGGAGAGCCTGCGCTACATTGCTTTGAAGATTTTTTCTGGGGGTGTTGTTATCTCGCTGCCCGCTCCCTGCCTGCGCGGATCTGCGAGGTGGTGGCAAGACGACTGTAGTCCGTATAAAGCCAGCAGCCTTCAAGTTCTGAGGATTTGATCTCGTATACCGCGATGCCCACGCCCATCGCGTTCGAGTAGCCGGTTACGAACACATCGTCCACGGCAAAACCGGTGCCGCAGTAGCCCGAGCCGTCAGATGCCCGGCACCTTACGGTGTAGGTAGCGCCGGTGCGTTCAAGCGTCATCTCGCCGTTGTAGGGCTTCTCGTTGGGGTGGGAGCCTTGCACCTTGTAGGCCCCGGTCAGGGGATGGTTGGATGCCTTAATCCTCGTGGCGTTCGCGGTCTTCTCGCAGCCCAGCTTGTCGCCGTCCATCCGGGCCGCAAGCCCGCTGAGGCCGTCCGCTTCCTTCTTGTAGGCAAGCACCCGGGTATGCCTGTGACCCTGCACCGCGCACACCGCGCCAAGAACGTCGCCCATCGCCAGTCCGTTGCCGTAGTAGACGCTGCCCGATGAAAGTTCCCAGCACAGGTTGTATCCGTCGCCTGCCCGGCGGATGGTCAGGGTGCCGGTATAGCCCGGGCCGTGGATCGCGTACACCCCGGAGAAGTCCACCGAATCCGCGTGCCGCGAGAAATGCTGGCTCTCTCTGCTCGGCACCATGCCTTCAAAGCTCCAGTCGTTTAACGAGAGCCACCACACGACGCCGAACGCCGCCATCCCGATGAACAGAACCGCAATACCCCAACGCTTGCGCACTATCCGCCTCCTTTGGCTTTGAGAAAAAGGATATTGACGATGAGGGGGATGTCAAGGGCGGGGTTAAGGTGTTGACATCGCCTTGAATTTCCTTATGATTTTTATATAGAGGAGGATCAAGAGTGAGTGATGAATTAGATCTGTTGCGACCCGGGGTATTGCCGAGATATCTATTACTGCAACTTGCAGAGAGGGGTATATTAAAAGGGGTGTCGGAGAAAGAGAAGAAAGATATTGACGCTTCTTCCATTGATCTCCACATATCTGACGAATGTTATAGGATGGATGCTGCTATTAAACCAAAAGGGAAAGAACCCTATAGCGAAGTCGTTGCAAGTAAGTGTAGGGATTGTATTCTGCCGCAAAATGAAGCATTTGAATTGAGAAAGGGGGAAGTCTACATTTTCAAATTGAAAGAGGAAGTTGATTTTTCTAACTACCCCCAGTTTCACGGCCAATCCACGGGGCGTAGTTCCATCGGACGACTCGACGTTCTTGCGAGAGTTATTTCAAGCGGAGCTGACTGCTATGATAATATTCAAAGTTGCTATGACGGGCCTCTTTTTGTTGAGGTGGTTCCTATTAGCTTCTCCGTGAAAATACCTGAGGGATTCGCAATATGTCAGTTGCGGGTTTTTTGTGGAGACCCCGAACTGAGCCGCATAGAAGGAGATGAATTGGCTATTTACAAGGATCTGTTGTGTGATGACAAGGGGAAAATGTATCCTATTGAGAAAGGTAAAAAGCCACGTTTAAATCTTAATCTCGACCCAGATGAAAATTTAGGTTTTGCCGCTTTTCGAGCGAAAGATACGGACGCCCTCCTTGACTTAACTCTAGGAAATTCGGTATTAGATCCTGATCCTTTTTGGGAGAAGGCACCTGTTAAAGATAAAATGTTACTCGTTAAACAAGGGCATTTCTACATTATGCGTTCTAGGCAAAGACTTTGCCTCCCCGGTGACGTGGCTGTTTATTGCCAAGCGGTAACGGAGGAACTAGGTGAACTCCGTATACACTATGCAGGGTTCGCTCATCCATGGTTTGGACGAGAGCGTCCTGGTGGTGGAATGGGCACACCTCTTATCCTCGAAGTTAGAGGACACACCTTTGATATGTATCTTCGTGACGGTGAAGCCTTAGCTACTCTTGAGTTCTATAAGATGTCTGAACCTTTAAAGAAGAGAGACAAGAAACGAGTTAATAAAAATCAATATACCGGTCAAGGACTTAAGCTTTCCACTTACTTCAAGGATTGGAAGTGACAAAACAAGGCATACTTATAAAAGCACCTCCCAAGAGGAACATAGAGGTTGTTCGCTTTGGGGGGGAGGACCTTATACCAAGCGAAGTGAAATTAAAAGACCTTCAGAAGTCCATCAAGGAGTGTGAGGACCTTATACCAAGCGAAGTGAAATTAAAAGACCTTCAGAAGTCCATCGAAGAATGTGAAGACTTATACCCTGGTATAGACCTTTGGTTTCTTAGAAAAGTACTTCCTGAGTTAAAAGTCCCGAGCAGGCGTTCCGCTCTCGTTCTTTATGATGAAGGACAACCTGTTGGTGTTGCCGTTATTCGACGTGGCAAGGAAAGCACCAAGCTTTGTAATATGAGAATAAGGGATGACTATCAGAAGAGAGGGCTAGGGCATTTAATGATAAAGCTTGTTCTGGCTGAGATACGCAACTATCAAACAGATGGTATTCACTTTACCGTTCCCGAACACATATGGCGGAGCCATGTCGGGGAGTTCTTGAAGGCATACGGGTTCGAGTTCAAAGATTTAGCAAAGGTTCAATACCGCGCGCGTAAAAAGAAAATGGGCCTGCTTTTTAACCCTGATCCAGAGTACGCGTGTAGCGCATCATATTCTACCGTCAAGCATAGAATGCGTGAGAAGATCAATGAAGGGTTTGAGAATTTTACATTGAGCGAGAGATTCGAGGGTCTGGATCTTTTGCTCAGTATACGGCCTAAATATGCCAGACAGATCGTTCAAGGAGAGAAGCGTATTGAACTCAGGAGGAGATTCTCCGAAAAATGGCGTGGGGCTAGAGTTGCAATTTATTCAACTGATCCTGATCGTTCTCTGTTAGGCGAAGCAACTGTCATGGAGGTATTCAGGGATACTCCTGATAACATCTGGGGTAAGTGGAAAGACGAACTCGGGTGTACATTCGAGGAATTTTCGGAATACAGCAGTGGGAAAACCATAATCTACGCTATCCGTCTGGGTGAGGTAACTCCTTATGTTGTGCCAATCCCATTGTCCCAACTTGAGTTTCATCTGGACGAAGATTTACCTGTGCCGCAATCATACCTTAGTCTGAAAAGTAAAGACAAATGGCAATCAGCGCTCAAGTGGGGTTCAATCCTTAGCGCCAACCGGTAACCTCTTTTTAAAATCTAAGGCTACGCTATCCTTCTCCCGTTGTTCATGTGGGATGATAGGCTGGGGGAGTGTAAATGTCAAGTGAATTCACCCCACGCGATCGCTGTGCGCTCGCGCGGGGACCCCGGAAGAAGCCCTAGCCCCTCCACTCGACGAGAAGAAAATCTCCCCTCCCTTGATGGGAGGGGACAAAGGGGAGGGTGAACCAACAGAATATAACCCCCACCTAACCTCCCCCATCAAGGGGGAGGAACTGTAAGAAAACCCTATAGTAAG